>JBOFDR010000288.1:0-2531 GCA_051647205.1 Brevinema sp.
CTGGTATTTCTGCAAGCGATAGGGCTTTGACAATTAAAAAAGTACTTAGTTCTGACTCTAAACCTCAAGATTTTCGTCGCCCAGGACATGTATTTCCATTAATAGCAAAACCTCTTGGTGTGATAGAACGAGAAGGACATACGGAAGCTGCCGTTGATTTTTCACGTCTTGCAGGATTTAAGCCAGCAGGTGTTATATGTGAAATTATGAAAGAAGATGGGACGATGATGAGAGTCGATGATTTAATAGAATTTGCTAAAAATCATCAGCTTACTTGTGTTACTATTAAAGATCTTGTTGAATATCGTAAAAAACATGAACAGTTTGTTATTAAAAACGTTGTAGCCAATCTTCCTACTAAATATGGCAACTTTCTGGTGTATGGATATATCGATCAGCGTACTAAACTTGAGCATCTTGCTCTAGTAATGGGTAATATTTCTGACGACAAACCTGTGCTTATGCGTGTTCATTCAGAATGTATGACTGGGGATGTTTTTGGATCTCAGCGTTGTGACTGTGGAGAACAGCTAGATACTGCCTTAAAAAACATTGCAAAAGAAGGACGTGGAATCCTTATGTATCTTCGTCAAGAAGGTCGTGGAATAGGTTTGATCAACAAACTAAAAGCATATGTTCTTCAAGATAGTGGGTGTGACACAGTCGAAGCTAATCTTAAGTTAGGTTTTCCTATTGATATGAGAGATTTTAGTATAGCAAGTCAGATTTTTAATGATCTTGGTGTTAAAAAAGTAGATCTTATGACTAATAATCCTGAAAAAATTAATGTTCTTGAGCAGTATGGCGTTCTTATTAATAAACGTATTCCATTAGAATTAAAATATAATCAAAACAACAAATTTTATCTTGAAACAAAAAAAAATAAATTACAACATTTGTTAGATATTTTAGGAGAGTAGCATGGCTATTTATGAAGGTTCATTAGTCGTTCAGGGGACTAAAAAAGTAGCGATTGTTGCAGCTCGCTTTAATGAATTTATTGTATCAAAATTGATTACAGGTGCAAATGATGCTCTTGTTCGTCATGGGATGAGCAAAGAAGATATTGATTTGATATGGGTACCGGGGGCTTTTGAGATTCCTTTTGCTGCACAAAGAACTGCTCGTTCAAAAAAATATGCTGCAGTTATTTGTCTTGGAACTGTGATTAAAGGCTCAACAGATCATTATAACTATGTATGTTCAGAGGTTTCAAAAGGGATTGCACATGTCTCTTTACAAGAAAGTATACCTGTTATTTTTGGTGTGCTAACCACAGACACAATCGAACAAGCAATTGATAGAGCCGGCTTGAAAGTTGGTAACAAAGGCTTTGAAAGTGCTGTAACAGCTGTTGAGATGATGAATCTATCGGATAACTTAGATAAAATCTAGTATCTATAAATAAAATAAAAAAATAAAAAACTCCTAAGAATTCTTAGGAGTTTTTTATTTTTTTATTTTAATGTTAACATCAGTGTTATGAGTAATTTAGTATGAGAGTATAATAAGTATAGTTTGAAAGAAGGTTAAGCTACCTAAACATAAAGCCATACGACACATTTTAAGCGACTACCCTCGGAAATTCTATTATTTAGCTTATATTCCCCATTTATCGGACGTACCGATATTTGGGGTTTTCTTTTATTCAGATTTAATTCTTTACCCTCGGAAATAGTTTGAAAACAGATCTTTTAAATTTTAATTTCGTTTTAATGACCTAAAAATAAGGCTTAATAGCTCTTTAATATAAAAGAGATCATGGAATAAACTTTGATTATTCAACACTTGACCTTCGGAAATGACTGAATAAGTACCTGTAATTTGCTAAAACCTCGGACATTATAGGTATTATCAAGTCTTACGGCGTTTTCTCATGGCTTCTACGATGATCCTGATCCAGCGTTCTGAGATTTGGAATGTGTGAGCGAGGACTTGATAACTAGATCCTGCCTTGAATGAATCGTAGATATTTTCATTGCGGATGAGCCTTTTTGCACTGCTTAGAGTGGGTATATGGACGCTTTTTCTGCCAAAATAATAGATGAGTGCGAGGGTTTTAATTCGTCCTGTGTTGGGGCTTATTTTATCGACGATTTTAATAAGTTCTTCTGTTTTGAATTGTTTTCGCTGCAAGTTCGAGAGCTGTTCTGTACTCATCTTTGGAAAAACTAATCCGTCCAAGGTTAGAAGGCACGTAAATAACTTGTCCTCTAGGTTCTTCTTCGCCATGATCCCCCACTGGTTGATAGCTTTGATAATTGCGAGAAATTCTTCTTTTGAGTCTGAAATGTTACGGACAAATTGGAGCATACTGGTTTCCATGCTTAGCTCCTGTGGTAGCGTTGTAAGGAGTTGATGATCTTGATCCCGTCTTGTTTAGAAAGGTAATTGATATTAGTTATGGATCTATTAAGGATTTTTGAGCAGTAAGCAAGCAAATTTGAAATATGATCTTTAGAAAGTTTTTTAATATATCTAATTTGATTTATAGATATATTACTCGAATGAGTTCTGAGCTGATTATGAAG
>JBOFDR010000289.1:0-1827 GCA_051647205.1 Brevinema sp.
AGAAAACTTTGAATCCATAGAGTTGCACGTTTTCCGACAGTGGTAAGTTGTGCAGCTTGAAAATGTGTGAAGCCAAGGGTAGGGATAGATTTGTGTTTTAATGAGAAAATGGCTAAAGCATTAATTGTATTAACAAGACCAATCCGAATAATTTTTAATCCTTCTTTAATCTGTATTAAATCGGTATTATCAGTTACAAAGGCCGAGGTCGCTCCTAGATGAATAATAGGTCTTGCTGAGGGAGCAACATCTCCATATGCTTTAATATGAGCCATAACATCATGATGAAGGATATTTTCGTATTCACGTACACAGTTATAGTCGATATTATATTGCTGATCTTTTAGTTCGTTGATTTGTTCTCTGCTAATAGGAAGACCTACTTCATGTTGAGCCTCTGCCAGAGCAATCCACAAACGACGCCATGTTAGATACTTATTATCATTAGAAAAATTTCGGAGCATATTTTTGGAACTGTAACGCTCACTCCAAGGTGTTTGATAAAATTCAGACATTAATTCATCCTACCTAATAATTAATTGGGAACGATCACTGCCATTAGAGATCATTGAAATAGGACAGTCTGCTAATTCTTCAACACGAGCAATAAATTTTTTGACACTGTGAGGAAGTTCTTCAAATACTCTACATTCAGAAATATCTTCTTTCCAACCTTCTAATATTTCGTATATAGGTTCAGCAATCTCGTTATGGTGAATATCTGCAGGAATGTAATCAATTATTTTTCCATCGATCTTATAAGCAGTACAAATTTTTATTTCATCAAGCCCTGTTAATACATCTAGCTTTGTGAAGGCAATCTCTGTGAGTCCATTTATTTTGACAGAGTGCTTGAGAACAACTGTGTCCAGCCATCCACAACGTCTTGAGCGTCCTGTAGTAGATCCGTATTCTCCACCCTTTTCACGAAGCCAATCACCATCAGAGTTTTTTAATTCACTAATAAAAGGACCTTCACCAACGCGTGTTGCATAAGCTTTACATACTCCAGTAATTTTATCAATATATTTAGGAGAAATTCCAGAACCAATACATGCTCCAGCTGCTGTAGGAGATGAAGAAGTAACATAAGGATAGTGACCATGATCAATATCTAGCATACTAGCCTGAGATCCTTCTAATAAAATATTTTTGTTGTTTTGAAGAGCTGTATGAAGATATTCTTCGACATTCATAAGACGAGGAAGTATTTCTGTTGCCATATCCATATAATCATTGTATATTTTATCTAACACAAGAGGATCGTGATTAAATATTTTAGTTAGGATTTGGTTTTTAATACCTAGGACTTGTTCTAATTTGCTTCTGAATATTTGTGGATTTAGTAAATCTCCAACACGAAGTCCCACACGTTCAAACTTGTCACTATAGCAGGGACCGATTCCACGTTTTGTTGTGCCAAGCTTATGTTCACCTTTATGTTGTTCCCAAAGCTGATCTAATAAGAGATGATATGGCATAATCAAATGAGCTCTTTCGCTAATCCAGATATGGTCAGTAGTTACATCACGTTCTCGAAGTCTTTCGATTTCTTGAATGAATACTTTAGGGTCAATAACTACTCCTGCTCCCAGAAAACACTTACTATCTTTATGTAAAACACCGGAAGGTAAAAGATGAAGGATAAATTTCTCATTACCAACATTGACAGTATGACCAGCATTATTACCCCCACCAAAACGAACAATACAATCTAGCTGGTGTCCTAAACTATCAATAATTTTTCCTTTTCCTTCATCACCCCATTGGGTTCCAACAATAATATTTGCAGGCATAGTTATATCCTTTATTTGAAATAGTTTATTA
>JBOFDR010000290.1:0-4753 GCA_051647205.1 Brevinema sp.
CCATAAATCAGCAGAATCTTCAGATACAAAAATAGGGATATCTCCAATCAGTTCGATACCTTTAAAATCTGCATATTCTTTTAAAGAAAACCATTGCTCAAAAAATTCCATTTGGATAAAAATATGAAATCGTTTTTCGTCTTGAATTTGAGCAAATAACTCATCTGTTAACAAGGATTTGAAATTTGCATCGTCCCATTCAAGACGAGAACGAAAATTAAAATGGGATTTAAGCCCCATAAAAGTAGAAAAATCATCTAACCACCAATATTTAGCCAATGCTTCTTTAGCCTGAAAATCGTTAAAAGCACTTTTTTCATAGGCCTTCCGAAGTAAAGGATATTTTTCTTGCCACAATACTTCATAATCTATATGAGTATATTTTTTTATATTTGTTAGATCTTCGTTTTCTAACCATCCTTTGCAGGTAAGCATATGCAAATCAATAAAATAAGGATTACCCGCATAAGAAGAAAAACTTTGATAAGGAGAATCACCATAAGATGTCATCCCTATAGGCAACATTTGCCAATAATGTTGATTTGTTTCAGACAAAAAATCAATAAATTCATAAGCACTATTACCCAATGTTCCTATAAATTCATTATTTGGTAAAGAAAAAATAGGCATTAAAATACCTGATAGTCGCTTATTTAACATAAAGTACTCCTAGAATAATTTTTGATACTATATTTAAAGATAGTCATATTATTCTAGGAATTGCTAAAATATCTAAGATTTTTATTATAAAACAGAGTAAGATTCAAAGTAAACCTAAATGTCTATTTGTACATATCATTACATAAATCATTAATATATATAGACATCAGTGAGTTAGTGTTTTTCTATCTTATTCTTATTAAAGAAAAACACTAGATTTTATCTCCATATAAAATCATACACCATAATATGTTATAAGATCTATAAATAAAAACTACATAAAATCCCATACTTACTATTAAGTATGGGATTTTATTTATAAATCAAGGATCTACTTCGATTCTTGATAAATAATATCATTTAAAATTTTTAGTGCTGTTTCTTTATCTCCTTTAAAACTAGTACTTTGATAATATCGCTCATAGTCTTCAAGCTCGAGAGGTCGAAAACAAGAAGTATATGAACCATCTTCATTTTTATAAGAATTAAAAAGACATACTCTCTCAAACATTGTGTATAAAAATTGTTTTTGTCGATCAAGATTAATTTGTTTAATATGTCCTAATAAAAGATTATGGAAAGCTTTTTCAACAATCTTAGATCGTGCAGCTTCTGATATAAAAGCAATTAAGACACATTTTGCTGCAAATTCCTGGTTTAAATCAATTGGACCAGAAAAATATGATAGGATCTCTGAAGAACAAATTGATAAAGTTGCAGGATAGTTAGAATTTAGCAATGGTGTATAATATCCATTAAAAATAGTACCCACTATTTTAAAATTAG
Source organism: Brevinema sp. (assembly GCA_051647205.1). GTDB lineage: Bacteria > Spirochaetota > Brevinematia > Brevinematales > Brevinemataceae > Brevinema_A. Next base: position 1,447 of record JBOFDR010000290.1, read on the forward strand.
AAGGTTCTAAAACTATTATTTTTTCAACATTAAGATCTAAGATGTTATCAGATGATAAATATCTTAGGAATAAATGGTATTGATTTTGAGAATTAATATCCATATTTCGTAAAGTATCAAGAGATTTTTTATAATTTAATACTGTAGCACTAGGAGTAGAAAACACTAATTCTATCATATTTTCCATAATTATTCCTGTATTATAGTTATTTAGTAAATTTATACTATTTATATACATATATGAAAAAGTCACTAATTTTTTAATTCAAGATTAGATAAGTCAATATAACATAGAACATTTTTATAATGCAACTAGATAAGCCAAAACAAATGATTGTATAGTGATTAGATTATAAGTATTGACAGCAGAATTATTTTAGTTTGTGTAAAATAATTAATAATTGTAGTTAAAGGATTGATCAATTGACATCTAATAATCAAGACCTATCAGTTCTATCGATAGCTATTCAAAAATCTAATAGTTTGTAATTGAAGATGAGGTGTTTGTATTCAGATAATACTTTATTTAGGGTAATGATATAGCTAGTCCTACCATATAAAAATTTATACGTCTATATTTAATAAATAGTATCATACCATAAATTCATATTTTTCTCCTCTATATTATAAAATCATCTATAGGTTTGGATCTATCTTAGACATACTCATAGCTTAAATTGAAAAATAAAAAATATTATGATATAATATAAATAAGATTGTAACTGTTTCCAGAAGCTAATATTTTTATATGGGAGGTATGTTGAAGATGGGAATTCGTTACAGTAAGTATCAAGATCATATCAACGATCGAGAAATCGTTTTATTAAAAGGTTATCCATGTGGATATGGTAAGTGTAAATTTTGTAATTATATAGAAGATAATTCTTCAAATGACAGAGAAATAGCTCGAATAAATAATCAGGTTCTTGCGTATATAACAGGAGAATTTGGAAGATTAGAAGTATTAAATTCAGGATCTGTCTTTGAAATACCGCCTTATACTTTAAAGAAAATACAAAATATTGTTAAAGAAAAAAACATATCCGTACTTTATTTTGAAATCTACTATGGATACATACGCCGTATACAAGAAATCCGTGACATGTTTCCTGAGGTAGAAGTTCGTTTTAAGATGGGGTTAGAAACTTTTGATAATACATTTCGTAAAGAAGGTTATGGCAAAAAATTTTCTTTAGTAGAATCTGATTATGAGGCTCTTTCTAAAGAATTATACTCAATTTGTTTACTAGTTTGTACGAAAGGTCAAAGTAAAGAAATGATTGCAAATGATATTGCTTTAGGACTAAAATATTTCAAACACCTTACTTTAAATATTTTTGTTAACAATGGTACAGAAGTACAAAGGGACGACAATCTAGTCAAGTGGTTTATTAGTAAATATGCTCATCTCAAAGACGATCCTCGTATTGATTTATTAATCGACAACAAAGATCTTGGTGTTTTTGAACAATAAATATTACTAAAATAAATATTTATACTGCCGATAAAACGCTATTGAAAAGAAATATTAAAATATTATTTATAGGAGAAATATGATGAAAATTTCCAATTTTTTTAATGCTTTTCTTGGCGAATTGCAAAAAATAGGACAAGCTTTAGTATTACCAATTGCTGTGTTACCAATTGCTGGTTTACTATTACGTTTAGGTCAACAAGACTTATTAAATAATCCTATTATTACAGAAGCAGGGCTTGTAATCTTTAAAAATCTTGCTTTGTTATTTGCTATTGGTATTGCTGGTGGATTAGCTAAAGATAGAGATATTTCTGCAGGATTAGCTGGAGCAACTTCTTATTTAATTCTCGTTGGTATTACTAAAATTATGAACGAATCCAATGATCTTCTTATTTTTGGAGGTGTTATTGCTGGTTTTATTGGTGGATATACTTATAATGCATTCCATATGACAAAGCTACCTGTCTTCTTAGCATTCTTTGGTGGAAAAAGATTTGTGCCTATTATGGCAGGAATTATCTCTGTAGCCATTGCTATGATTTTAGGAAATATTTGGCCATCTGTAAGTATGGGTATTGAAAATCTTGGGAATTGGATTGTTTCAGCAGGAGGAATTGGACTATTCTTTTATGGATTTTTCAATCGTCTTTTGATTCCTTTTGGATTACAACATATCATTGAGAAATATGCTTACTTTGCATTAGGAACATTTACAGATGCTTCTGGAGCTACTGTGATAGGAGATTTAAACAGATTTTTTGCAGGGGATCCTACAGCAGGTATTTTTATGTCAGGATTCTTCCCTGTTATGATTTTTGGTCTTCCAGCTGCAGCATTAGCAATGTATCTTTCTGTTCCAAAAGAAAAGAGATCCACTGTATCAGGACTATTTTTCAGTGTTGCCTTAACATCAATGCTAACAGGGGTTACTGAACCTATTGAATTTTCATTTTTATTTGTAGCTCCTCTCTTATTCGTTGTCCACGCTATTTTTATGGGCTTAAGCTACGCAATTACTAATGCTTTAGGAGTGCATGCTGGTTTCACCTTCTCTGGTGGGATAATTGACTTAGTGCTTTCTTGGAAATATGGAACAAACGTTGGATTTATTTTCTTGATCGGTATCGGATTTTTTGTTCTTTACTTTGTTAGTTTTTTAGGATTGATCAAATTATTAAAATTAAAAACACCTGGTCTTGAGAAAGAAAGTATTTCAAACGAAACTACACCATCTTCCTCAGAATATGCAACATTAGCACCTCTTTATGTAGAGCATCTTGGTGGTAAAGAAAACTTCAAAGAAATCACTAACTGTGTAACAAGATTACGATTAAAATTAGTTGACTCATCAAAAATCAACGAAGCAGAAATCAAAAAACTTGGATCCAAAGGAATCATTGCAATGAATGATTCTGTTCAAGTAGTTATTGGAACAGATGTTGAATTTTTAGCAGCTGAAATTAAAAAACAATTACATTAAAAAAACCTATCCTTAATAAAGGAGCAATTATGAAATCTTATCCGATGATTCTCGAAACAGTGTATAAAACAAAAGTTTGGGGTGGTCGTGCTCTTGAGACAGTCCTTGGAAAAACACTTCCAACTGATGAACTTTATGGAGAAAGCTGGGAAGCATCAGCTCATCCTAATGGACTTGGTACTGTTATTAATGGAGAATACACAGGAAAAAAATTACCTGAGCTTTTAGAGCAATATGGAAAAGAAATCCTTGGTGATGATATTCACAAAAAATACAAAGGAAAATTTCCTTTGTTATTAAAATTTTTAGATATTAACGATAAATTATCTATTCAGGTTCATCCAAGTAAT
>JBOFDR010000291.1:0-5332 GCA_051647205.1 Brevinema sp.
TCTAATGGTAAGAGTATCGCACGTGACGGATCACCAGTAAATTATCAAACAGGCCCTATTATTTGGGGTGAGCCAGGAACAAATGGACAGCATGCTTTTTATCAACTAATACACCAAGGTACCAAATTAATCCCTTGCGATTTCTTTGCTCCGATAGATAGCTTGAATCCTATTTCTAATCATCACGAATTACTTTTATCTAATTATTTTGCACAAACTGAAGCTTTGATGGTCGGTAAAAATGAAACAGAAGTAAAAGCTGAGCTAAAAAATGTAGGTATGTCTGACGCTGAGATCAAAGAATTAACACCTTTTAAAGTTTTTTCAGGAAATAAACCCACAAACTCCTTTTTATTTCCAAAAATGACTCCTGAAATGCTGGGGATGCTTATCGCGATGTATGAACATAAGATTTTTGTTCAAGGTGTGATCTGGAATATTTGTAGTTATGATCAATGGGGAGTAGAATTGGGGAAAGTTCTTGCTAATAAAATTTTAGTGGAGCTTAAGAATGATAAGATGGTAACAACGCATGACTCATCTACAAATAATCTCATTAATAGGTATAAAAAATCTCAATAAATCAAAAAAGGACTAGTAACATAGTCCTTTTTTGATTTAATATTATTAAAAATAAAAAACATTTAGGCGATTAATTTGTCTTTCGATTATGCCTGTGATTTCTATTTGCCACATATAAGATTTTTTCTCATCAAACTGTCTTAAATAGTCTATAGCAAGTTGATTATTTGTATCAAATTCAGGAATCAACGAAGGAACAAGAGTTTTACCTTTTTTGTCAATAATCCCTATAGAAAAATGAGTGGCTTTTTGAGGAAAAGCATAGATATCAAGTTTTCCTTGGAAGTCACGTCCTGTTTTTCGATCAATAAAAAAAATAAATTCAGGAGTTGGTTTTATAGTGTTAGTGATAATCAGTTTTTCAATACGCTTTCCTTTCTTGTTATAAAAAATTATTGCTATTTTTTGCTCTGAAGGAATATCTGTTAATGCATTAATAATGCGTAAAAATCTAGATGATTTTTTTGAGTTTGTTTCATCAGATTTTTGTATTAAAAAATATTTTTTATTAATTGGGTTTTTATCTTCAAATGATACTTTAATTCCACTCGGAAATGGTTTTATTTGTCCGAAAAGTGATGTTGTAGAAACAGTAATAAGAAAAATTAAAGATAGTAACATGAAGACCTCTAATGAATACTTGATTGATTATTTAAAATTGAAATGCTGCAATACGTGTTAGATTATTTTCTGCAGATCCTAAAACTTCAAATTGTAGCATAATTTTATTATGCCCTATTTTTTTAAAGTCGTCAATCAAAATTTGTTTATTTTTGTTGTAAGCACTGTGTGATGTTTCGTATATAATATGAGCCTTGCTATTGATTACCTTAACAGAAAAACTAACAGCTTTCTCCGGTATCAAATAAATATCATGTTTTCCTTGGAAGTCACGCCCTGTTTTTCGATCCATAAAGAAAATAAATTCAGGAGTTGGTTTTACGGTATTGCTAACAATATACTTTGCAATATGATTATTATCAGTATCAAAAAATAATAAGGCAAGATTTTCATCGGATTTTAAGTTATTAATACTATTAATAACACGAATAATTCGGCTTACGTTTGTTTGTTGAATACTTTTAGTGACTACGGGCTCTGCTACTTTTTTGCTTTTTTTTCTACGCTTCTTTGTGTCGTCACCATTGGACTTTTCAATACTTATAATTTCATTAGAAGTGGTAAAGCTTACTTTAATCCCACTAGGATATAGGGGGATATTTTTTATTGATGGGTATAAATTAGCTTTAATTATCATCAGGAAAATAAAAATAATACGATATCTCATAAATTCCTCGTTTGGCAAATAAAATATTAAATAAATGTCACAATTGTTTTCCCTGATCCACCTAATTGTGGGGGAGCAAATTTAAATTCTTTAATTTCAGGAATATATTTTAAAAAATGATGAATATTTTTTTGTAAGATTCCTGTTCCTTTTCCATGGATAATTGTAAATTCTTTTAAACCAGCAACTAATGCAGCATAAAGAGCCTGCTCTACTGCTTTTAAAGCATCTTCTACTATCATTCCGTGTATGTCAATAGCATGTGAAACAGCTAAAGGAATTTTTTTAACTGTAGTAAGATTTTTTACTTTTTCATGATCAGCAACTTCAAATAAATCAAATAAAGGAATATTAATTTTTATATTTCCAATGCTTACCACAACATGCTGTTTAGCAATCTGTTCAATAACTCCTTTTTTGTTTAGAGAAGATATAAATACTAAATCACCTACTTGAAACTGTGTTTTTTTATTTCGAGAACGTTCTACAATTTCTGATTTTTTATGATTAATTTTTTCTTTTATTGTTTTAATATATTGAGATTTTTGTTTTGGTTGATTTGCTAGATTTCGTTGGATAACTGCTAATTCTTGCAAACAAGAGTATAATTCTTTGTCTGCTATTGCTAATCCTTGTTTTACTAGAGAAGCTTTGTGTTCTTCCAATGTAGTTTCTAAATCTTTGATTTTTTCTTCTTTTAAAAGAAGAGCTTGCTCCAATCGTGTGAGATCAACCTCTTTTTTTCTAAGCCTGTTTTCAAACTCTTCAATATTACCTAAAATTAAATCTGTTTTATCACGTTGTTCTTCTAATAATAATTGAGCTTTATTGATTACATTTTTGTCTAATCCGACACGCGATGCTATTTTTAAAGCATAACTCTTACCAATCGTATTTGCATATAAACGATACTCTGAAGTTAGTGTTTCTGTGTTAAAACTTGTCGCACAGGTAAGAATATTTTTATGTTCAAAGGCTTTAATCTTTACTTTTTTGTAGTGTGTTGTAATCAAAAATAAAGTGTTTTTTTCTATCAAACGATCAATAATCGCACAACCAAGTGCCTCACCTTCTGTAGGATCGGTGGCATGAGCAATTTCATCAATAAGTACAAGAGAATTAGAGGTACAATTGTTTAGAATATCTTTTATATGAAGAATATGCCCTGAAAATGTTGATAATTCATCGGAAAGGCTTTGTGCGTCACCAATCTCAATAAAAATATTATCAAAAAAAGGAAGTTCTGCATATCTTGCCGGGATAGGAAGACCTTTTCGAAACATCTGTAAACATAGTGCTGTAGTTTTAAGAGATGCACTCTTTCCACCTGCATTAGGCCCTGAAATAATAACTCCCTTTGTGTCTTTTTTGATTTCTAATGAAATAGGTACAGTTTGAGTAAAACCTTTTTTAATCAAAATAAACGGATTATATACTTTATCAAAAATAATTTCTTTAGAATTATTAATTTTTGCAAAAGAACATTGATATTTTTTACTGAAATGATATTGTCCAAATAAGATTTCTAAACGTGCCGTACGGTTAATAATCTCTTTTAATGCAGATTCATTATTAGCGATTTGCTTACTCCAAGTACGCAACAAACGATTGACTTCTTGATATTCTAAATCATCAACAGAAAGTAATTCATTATTTAATGTAACAATCGCAGGGGGTTCTATATAGGTTACCATTCCGCTTGATGAAAATCCGTGGATGATCCCCTCAGTTCTATTTTTAGCAACACTTTTAATAGGTAGAACATAGCGATCGACACGAAAGGCGATTCGCTGCTCAGCAAGATCATCGTTAGAGTTTAATTCTTTTTGAAGAGTCTTTTCAATTTTATTCCGCAACTGTTTTTTTAAGCTACGAATTCTTTTTAATTCTGGAGAGGCACTGTCTAATAAATTTCCTTGTTCATCAAAACTCTGATTCCATAAAGCTAAAAGAGTTTTCGGAAAAAATACTTCATAGACTAAGTCATATAATACAGGGTATTCTTCTTTAAGAATTTCTATTTGACTAATTTCATGCCATTGTAGTACATTTAAATAGAGATAAAAAATATCTTGTTGCTCAATTGTATAATCTTTTAAGCTAAGATCAATACGATCATAAATATCAGGTATTTCACGAAAATAAATTGATTGACAATTATGAGCAAATTTTTGAATTTCTTCGGATAATACAATATAATTTTGCAGATCTTCTGTTTGTGTAAAAAACGTGCTATCAAATATTTTTTTAGCACGTTCTCCTGACAAAAATTGATAAAAGGTCGAAATAATAACACTAATTTCTTCTTGCACAATAATCCTCACTCAATTTATTTTATGATTATAAAATATTACTACTCAAATGTCAACGTTATATAAATTAAAGAGGTTTTTATGTTGCAAAAAACAAGTGTCGTGCCCTGTCTTATTTCTACAATAGTGTTAGGTTTTGTTCTTTGGGTTAATTATTTTTTATCATCTGGTATCAGAGTTATTTCTGATAAATATCTAACTTTAATTACGCCTGTGAATATGACTTTTAGTATATGGGCGATTATCTACAGCTTTGCGATCGCAAGTTTATTCATTTTTTGGCAAAAATGGTATACTAAACAATCTATAAAAGCTAATATTATTATTGCTTATAATACAATTCTACTTTTAAATACGCTATGGATTTCTGTTTGGTTGAAAGAATATATTTTTTTATCATGGTTTGTATTATTTTCGATTTTACTAGTGCTAGCTCTGATTAATAAATATCTTATCAAATCACACTATCAAGATTCACGTACGATCAACATATTTTTTGAAATTCATTTTTCATGGATATGTGCAGCTTTCTTTTTAAATACTTTGGTTGTTTGGGCATATTATCAAGGTTCTACAACCGACTATGGATCAATATTCTTATCGATTGTCGCATTATCAGTAATTACCATACTTGCTAATTTTCTATTACTTCTAAAAAATAAATTCTATTTTACTATGGTTTTTTTATGGACACTGTATGGAATTTTGCTTAATATTAGAGAAACTACACCTGCTGCATTACAACTATTTATTCGCATCTTGTTTATCTTTCAACTCATTCTTTTTATCTTTAAAGGAATCATCATATTAATCCGTCAGCAAAAGTTTTTACAAAACAATAACGACACATAGTGATGTGTCGTTATTGTTTGAAAGAGGTTCCGGAGGGGAGATTGGCTGTATTTATTTATACTTATCTCCGACTACCGAAACAGGGAATACTATTTAATTTTATTGTTTGGTATATTATAATTTTCGACTTCATAGGTAAAAACTTTAGTAGATTAGTAAAAATAAATAAAAAAGACTCTATATAGAGTCTTTTTTATTTATTTTCTTTAAGTTATTTTGATAAAAATATGAGCTATTTTTGTTATAGTGAATTCTTTTGTAGGAAGAAATAAAGTAGATTTTTCTTCTTTAATATAAT
>JBOFDR010000292.1:0-9220 GCA_051647205.1 Brevinema sp.
CACCTCTGATGTTAGCTGTTGATAAAGGAAATCTAAATATCGTATCTATGCTTTTAAAAGAAAATAACATTAACATCAATGCCTCTGATTCTGAAGGAAAAAGTGCTCTTGTTTATGCTTATATTAGAGGCAAGTTTGAGATCATTAAACTGCTTATTAATTCTAGTGCAAGTACACATCTCTCTGATGAAGAAATTCATCGTATTGTAAATAAATACAGATTCCTCATCCAACAAAAAAACAAAAAACAAAGAATAAAAAAAATGAAGACAAAGCAATCATAGCTGAAGATTTTTATGCATAAAAATAGGTGCTAAAAATCTTACAGATTCAGGGATTAAAGATGATTCTTGAAATCTCTCATTGCTATTGATTAACCAAGATTTAATCTCTGAAGAAGAGATATCATATTTTTTTAAATCTAATATATTCCATATAAAATTCGGATCAACTGATGAATCTTCTCGATTATAGACCCATAAAGTAACTTTCTCAGATAGTTCTGTAGCACGATACCAAAAACCAAAATTCTTAGCTTGATCACCACCCACTAATAAATGCAGCCGAGCATCAGAAAAATCTAACCGTATGCGTTCAATAAGATCAAATGTATAAGAGGGGGTTTTTGACAAAAGCTCATCCTCTACAATTTTCATATTGATTTTTTTTAATAAAGGATTTGTTGATATTAGGACTTTTTTAGGAATATTCAAAAAAGCGAGGTAACTGAGTTCAGTTTTATTTAAATCTAATCCACAGGATAATTTTAGAAGAATCACTCTTTGTTGAACTGTAAAAAAGTGATTTTTACCTTCAGGATGATTGCCTGTCGGCACAATGAACAAAAGATCATCAGGATTTCTATTATCAATAGCATTAATAATAGCTAGATGACCTTCATGTACAGGATCAAAACTCCCACCAAAAATAAAAATATTTTGCATTAAATCCTACCTATTGTCTTATCTGTATAGGATATAAGATTGCTATTTATTGACAATTTACCATATTAATTATATATTATAAAATATAATTAAACAAATTAATTCATTTGATTTATCATATTAATATTTTTCGAGGTCTTTATGAAATATATTATCTTATTATCAGTTATTTTTTCTCAATTTATTTTCGCTCAAGAAAATAATGAAATCACAGAAATATACATTGATGCTGATCAAAAAATAACCGAAGTATTCAAACATATAGAAAATGGATTTGTATATGAGCGAAGTACTCCAAAAAAAAAAACTTAACTACACTGTAGAGACCAACGTCAATAGTGCAACAGTTGGTTTTACCAACATCATGGAATCTGAAAATATTACTAATGAATTCTTTATTATGAGTGGGAAAATCATCACTCCTCATAAAACGATAGATATCGGTTTTATGGAAATAGTATTATTTCCCGAGATACAATTAAAAAGTTTTATCACTAATACAAATTTAATGGAAATTATTTATAAAGGGATTAGAACTGAAACTCAAGATATAAACACCTTAACAGCAAAAAAACTTCCACCAGAATCTAAAGATAGTGATATTATCGCTGTCGAAATGACCATCGAAAATGTTCCTGCTAAAGCAGTTCGTTTTCTTTATTATTTTAATAAAGAAGGTGTTGCTGTCAAAAAAGAAGGATTTTTTGGTTTTTCGAAAAAACCTAAATTTACGTTAGTATTGCAGCCAAATAAAAAAGAAAAATAATAAAGGTATTATGAGACGATTATTTGCGATGTCTTTTTTTCTATTATTCACAAGCTGTGAAATAGAAAAAATTGAAGGAATTCCTTCTTTAAATCCTCCATTAGGATTAGTTGTACAACAAGTTGGAGCTGATAGGATAGGAGTTTATTTTTCTGCATATAACAAAGAAACATACTTCTATGGGTATAATATTTTTATTTCGACTCAATTAGCTGACCTTACCAAGAGAACAAATACTGTGTTTGGAGTAGATCCTAGAAGTATTACAGGGAGTGTGGCGAGATTATTAACAAACAGCAATCCTGTAGAAACTGCTACTTCTCTTAAAGAGTTCATAATGTCAACAGTTCCTGAACTTCCCTTTGTCTATCCAAAAGATTCTCTAACAAGTCTCGGTAGTGTTAGTGTAACTAACCCTACTATTACTAATTTTCTAACCTCCTCCCTTAATAAAATGCCTCCAAATTCTGACGGAACATTGGCTAATGAACCATTTGTTAGTGGTACAACATACTATTTTGTAGTATATGCTTATTCGGCTATTAATAATGAATCTCAACGATTAAGTCTACCTTCCGAAATTGTACACTTAGAATTTCGTTAGATGGAGCTATTAAAATGAAAAAAACTCTCCTATTATCCATATATATGTTAATAAATTCTTGTGGTATTGAAACTCCTCAAGGATTACCAAAATTATTTACTCCGAACGGCGTGGTTATTCTTGAAGGCTCAAAATCATCACAAAATCTCACTATTTGTTGGTATGGTCTAAATCCTGAAAATGAATTCTCTGGCTATAATATCTATTATGCGAAAACTAAAAACGATGCTCTAAATTTACGAGGAAGAAAGCTTCCTAATATATCTGGAGGAAACACGCAAGATCCTAGTATTATAGTAAATTTTCCTTTTTTTGAAGCGAGAAAATTTTCATTTCTCTTTGAGAGAAATAAGTACAACAGTGTTATACAAGATGATCTCAGAGGTTCTCCGGTCTTTATTTGGATAACAGCGTTTAGCAAAACGAGACAGATAGAAAGCGAAGCTAGTAGATTTGCAGAAGGTCAATTTAACTAAAAACACAAAGGGGACACGATGTCTTTTGCTTCATTCTACCATTTTAATATTTTTGCCGAGGATTCTAAAGAAGTTTCTTCGGCAATTCCTCAAGGTGCATTATTTTTTTCTTTACATGAACTCGTTCTTCAAAAAAAGGAACGAGTTTTTATTGTTACTGACGAATCTTCACATGCTGAGAAAATTTTTGAAAGTATCTCCAGTATTTACAAGAATGTACTTTATTTTCCTGCAATTGAAGTCATGCCTTATTCTCAAAGTGTACCATCTCTAGAAATTCTTTCCTCCAGAATGAGTGTCCTTTCAAAACTACAACAAAAACGAGATCCTTATATTATTGTTTGTTCTTATAAAAGTTTTATCAGAAATCTACCTCCTACTAGTTCTTTTGAAAAATCACTATTTAAACTCACAAAAAACAATTCTTATTCTAAATTACGTGAAAAATTTTTAGAATATGGTTATAGTGAGTCAAGTATTGTTCGTGAAATGGGTGAATTTTCTATCAAAAATAGATTGATTGATATTTATCCTCCTGATTTGGATAAGCCTATTCGGATTATTCTTGATGAAAATCATACGGTTCTAAATATTTCATATTTTGATATCGACACCCAACTTTCTGAAGAAAAAATCTCTGAGATTAATATTATTCCCATTGCTGAATTTTTTCTTCCTAAAGATAGAAGTGGCTTTGAGAATTTTTTCACGAATCCTCTAGCTCATTCAAATTTTGTTGATTATTATCAAAAACTATCAAGCTTGATAAATTATTCAGATAAGGTTCCTTTTAATATTATTTTCACAGAAAATCCTGAAATTGCAGACAATAAAATTCGAGCTATTTTCAGTAAACTTAATGCAGAAAAATTACTTATTAGTCAGTCACAAATAAAAAATTATGAACGTGTTATTGTTTGTGATAATCGCGGAAAATCTTTAGAAAATATCAAAACTGAAGAGAACTTCTCAGGGGGATTTTCAGGATTTGTTATTGAATTGGAACAATTATTCAAAAAATACCCTCAATTATGTGTTTGTTTTTTTGCAGAATACAAGGAAAATGCTCGTCGTATTGCTATAATGCTCCGTAGATTCAAACCCAAAGTTATTTCAAATATCAATGAATTAAAAGAAGATGCTGAAGGATTTTACATTATCACGAATAATTGGGAATTTGGTTTTTTTGCAGAGGATCTTTCTACGAAGAAAGCACTTATCTGTATTGGTGAATCTAATATTAGTGGGAAGAAAAAAGTTTTTCGAAAACGATTACAACATACTACATATTTGAATTTTGAATCAGACATTGAACCTGGTGACACAGTGGTTCATCTAAACTATGGTATTGGTATTTTCAAAGGAATTGAACGTATCAAATCGCTTGAAAAAGAAAAAGATTACATTTTGATTGAATATGCTGATAAACAAAAACTTTTTGTTCCTTTAGAGCAAGCAGATCTTATTGGGCGATATACAGCTGGTTTAGAGAATAAAAAACCAAAGATCGATTCATTAACGGGGAAATCTTGGCAAAAAAAGAGAATTAAAGCTCAAGAAGATATTATTCGTTTTGCTGAACAACTAGTCGCTGTACATGCAAAAAGATTGGCACTTGAAGGCACTGCTTTTCCTCCCGACACAGAGGAACAAAAATCTTTTGAGGAACAATTTAGATATATTGAGACTCCTGATCAAATTAATGCTATTGAAGAAATTAAAGCAGATATGGAAAAAAGATCTCCTATGGATCGTCTACTTTGTGGTGATGTTGGTTTTGGCAAAACAGAGATTGCCTTACGTGCAGCCTTTAAAGCAGTGTTTGCCGGAAAACAGGTAGCTTTTATGGCTCCAACTACGATACTTGCCGAGCAACATTATTTCACTTGTTTAGAACGTTTTAAAGATTTCCCTGTTAAAATCAGTTTATTAACTCGATTTACTTCTTATGAGAAAAAAAAAGATATTATTACTCAGGTAGCCAAACAAGAAATTGATATCCTAATCGGAACACATGCTATTTTGAATAAAAATTTAAAATTTAAAGACCTAGGCTTGCTTATCATTGATGAAGAGCATAAATTTGGAGTAGAGCAAAAAGAAAAGATTAAAGAAAAATATCCTTTAACGGATATCCTTGCCTTATCAGCCACACCTATTCCTCGAACACTTTCCTTAGCATTGGGCAATCTACGTGGATTCTCCACTATCCAAACACCGCCTGAATCACGTCTATCTATTGAAACAATTGTTTCTGATTTTAAAGAAGATTTGGTACAAGAAGCTATTAGAAATGAATTAAATCGAGGAGGACAGGTTTATTTCATCCAAAATCGTATTAAAGAACTGGATACATTTGCTGAAAAAATAATCTCTCTCGTTCCTGAAGCATCAGTTATTACGGCACACGGACAAATGGAAGAAGATCAGTTAGACGATGCTTTTTTAGGATTTATGAGAGGTTATTACAATGTTCTTATTGCGACAACGATTGTAGAAAGTGGACTTGACATTTCAAACGCTAACACACTAATTGTTAGTGACTCGCATCGCCTTGGTTTATCACAACTTTATCAATTAAAAGGGCGTGTTGGTCGATCTAATAAACAAGCATACGCCTACTTTTTGTTCCCTGAACATAAAAATATCACTGAAACTGCCAATAAAAGGCTTGATGCTTTATCAGAGTATACAGAGTTGGGCGCTGGTTTTGAAATTGCAAAAAAAGATATGGAAATTCGAGGCGCTGGGAATATCCTAGGTTCAGAACAACATGGACATGTTATTGCAATTGGTTACGACATGTACATGAAACTTCTCCGCGAAGAAATTGAAAAGATTCAAGGTACCTTACCTGATTTTATCGAAACTCTGGTAGACCTTTCTTATAATGCATACATCCCTAACGATTATATAAGCGATCCAACTCTAAAAATGGAAGCTTACAAAAAGATTGTTTCTGTTAAAAAAGAAAAACAAGCAGATTATTTACGAAAAGAATTACGGGATCGTTATGGCGATATCCCTGCTGAAGTAGACACTTTATTTGAAATTTCAAAATTGAAAATTGAAACAGGGAAGATAGGTATTGTTTCTTTAACTGAAAAATCACAACATATTGAGATTACATTTTCAAAAAAATCAAAAGCAGATCCTTTTAAAATACTAGAAATATCACAAAACAAGAGTTACCCTATTTCTTTTAGTCCTTACAATCCCAATATTCTCCTTTATGAAACTTTTGATGCAAGTCCAGAAATGAAAGTAAAACGCCTAATTAATTTTTTAAGAGATATTTCTATTCTTCAAAATAATCAAAAAAAATAAGCCTAATATAGGCTTATTTTTCTTTAATAAGATGTTTTAAAATAATTTCCAGATCTTCTGAAGTGTGATAAAAAAGTTTTACAAAACCCTTATCTTTATTTCCTGAAACAACTGTTTTTACACCCAATGTTTTTACAAGTCTTTCTTCAAGAGCTGACATTTTTTCATTTTTTTGATGACCTTGATTGTCAGCGAATATTTTAAGATCGTTTTTATTGAGATGATATTTGCGAACATACTCTTCCGTTTCACGAACCGTTAGATCTTTTTCATCAATCATCTTAGCAACATCTTCAATTAATTGAAGATCATTTAGTGGTAACAAGGCTCGCCCATGTCCTTCAGAAAGATTTTCAGAAACAATCATCTTTCGAACTGTCTCAGGAAGTTTCAAAAGTCTTAACACGTTTGCAATGCTAGCCCTGCTTTTTCCAACACTTTGTGACACTTGTTCTTGAGTTAAATTCAATCGATCCATCATTTCTTTATAAGCTTCAGCCAATTCGATTGCGTTAAGGTCAGTTCGTTGAACATTTTCGATCAGAGCAATCGCAAGCTTATCTTTTTCTTTAAATTCACGGATCACAACAGGAATATTTTCCAATCCAGCCAAACGAGATGCTCGTAATCTTCTCTCACCAGCACACAGCTCATAAGAACCATTTCCAAGATCTGAGACAATAAGTGGTTGGATAACGCCATGTTGACGAATTGATTCAGCTAATTCTTCTAAAATAGCTTCATCAAATTCTTTTCTAGGCTGATATCTACTAGGAAGTATCACATCGACAGAAACAAATAACACCCCCCTATCAATATCGCTACCACGAATAGCTTCCGGACGAACATCAACAGGAGATGATACTACAGAACTTTCCTCAACTAGCGCTGAGAGTCCTTTTCCTAAACCTTTCCTCATCTAAATACCTGCTTTCTTAATAAATTCATCACCAAATTGTACATAGGCTTTTGCTCCTTGGGAACGCTGGTCATATTCATAAATCGCAATCCCATAAGAAGGAGCTTCACTCAATCTTACATTTCGAGGGATAATTGCTTCATAAACCTTATCTTTAAAAAATAATTTAGCTTCATCACAAACATCTTTTGATAGATTAGTTCGTTGATCAAACATTGTAATCACAACTCCTTCTATCTCAAGAGAAGGATTTGTAGAACTTTTAATAAGTTTTACAGCTTGTAGTAATTGAGCCAAACCTTCCATTGCATAAAACTCACTTTGTAATGGAATTAACACACTTTGAGCTGCTGTCAAACCATTTAGAGTAAACAACGCTAAAGAAGGCGGTGTATCCATCAGGATAAGATCATAACGATTCTCTATCCTCTTTAACTGTTCTTTAATAATATATTCTTTACCTTTTTGATCAAAAAGTTCTGCTTGAGCACCAGCAAGATCGATAGAAACAGGAACAATATCAAGATTTTCATATTTAGATGGAACGATCACCTCTTCAATGTTTTTAGAGCCAATAAAAACAGAATAGATACTATCGTGTCTCAAATTAGGATCTACACCCAAACCAGAACAAGAATTCCCCTGAGGATCTAGATCTAAAAGCAAAACCTTCCTTCCTCTATAAGCAACATGCACTGCTAAATTAACACAGCTCGTTGTTTTACCAACTCCACCTTTTTGATTTGCAACAACTACTACTTTAGCCACGACAATAACCTCACTGACCTTTTGCAAATATTAATCATTATTATATTATAGTAGTTTTCACCATAAAACACAATAGTTATAAATTAAGATTGTTTCACGTGAAACAATCTTAATTTGATTTCACATTATTTTGACGAATAACAAGAAAGGTAATGCCAAAAACTGTTAGGGATAAAACCCATATAAAATTAAGAACACCCATCATTCTTAATTGAGTTGGATTTGCAATTGATAATGTGAGATTGTGATTTTTAGGGGGGATAGCTGTTTTAAGATCATTTTTCAACAAGAAATCTACAGCATTTAGAATAAATTGACTATTCCCACCATAATTAATTCTGCTATTGTCGATAAAATCTAAAGAACCAATTATTACCGCTCTTCGTTGTTTTTCTAAGTTATCCTTTTGAGCAACAATAGATGCTATCGCAAGAGTTGTTATTCCTGTAATATCTTTTTCATCTTTTGAATATAAACCTGTTTTGAAGGAGGTTTCCCCAAATCCATACTGAGACATACGTGCTAAAGGAAAAATATCGTATACATATTCTTTATCTAAGTAATCTTCTGTCAAACTATTCACAATAGATGCCGATGGAAATAATAAAGATAAGTTATTTCTTATTAAAAGTTTTGTGATATCTGATTTTGGAGATACTTGAGGAATAATCGAGAATTGGCTATTATTTTTTGCCGTTAAAGATGGATCAACTGCAACGTTTGGTATATAAGCAAATCCAGATAAAAATAAGAGAATATTTAAATCAGAAGAAGTGTTTTGTCCTGTGAGATACATCACGGAACCGTTATTGGTGATATATTCCTCTAAAGATTTATAAACTTGAGGAGATATTTTCGTCTGTGAATCAGCAATAATAACCAAACTAGCATCTTCAGGAACGTTAGGATGATGGTCTAAATTTAATGCATCTAGCTCATAACGCCTGTTTTTTAACAATTCTAAAAAACTACTATAGCCCACAGCTCCTGTTGATTCAAAATCTAATTCTCCCTGCCCAGTTAAATAATAAATTTTTGTTGTTTTATTTTTAATAAGTTTATCAATAACTGCAGAAAAGATACTTTCTCCCTTATAAGAAGATCTATTTTCCTCAGAATGTTCTACCAACAACGATGGTGAAATAAATTCTTTTTGATTATTCATTTCAAATAATATTGTTCCATTTTGACGAATACCATTTTCATCAGCTAGTCTTTTCTCCCTAATAGGGTCAACAATCTTAAATTCAATATGCTTAGATAATGATTCGTATTTGCGTGCCAATCTTTCTGAGTATTGAATAATACCTCTTGTTTGTTGATCAGATCTATCATCATAAGAAAATAAGGTGATTTTTAAAGGAGCGTTAATTGATTTAACAAGAGTTTTTGTTTGTGGAGAAAATTGAAACAAAC
>JBOFDR010000293.1:0-3508 GCA_051647205.1 Brevinema sp.
AAAATTAAGTGAAGCTCAATGGGAACAACTCTTCCCACGTCGTAGAGGAACACCAGCATGGTCTTCTGAGAGTGGATTAAGTTCTGCAGATTATATTATTCTTATAATAACTTTAAAGTAGCTCTTCGTATTTTAGGAAACTATGTTTACTTTATTGAAGTAGCTTTAGATCCAACTCTACTCAAGCTGAAACTTTCTTTGAAAGAAAGTATGTTTTAAATAAAAAAACAGGTAAATTAAGACTCATTAAACAAAATGAAGATTATTTTGTTGCAGATGCTAGTTGGTTATTAAATAGACCTTATAAAGTAAAAACAGTTGATTATAATGCTTTTGGAACAGAAGGATCTAATAACGATAAAATTCGTGCTATTGCAGGATTTTTAGCTCATGTTTCCCATGAAACTAGTGGAGATCATGGGAAACAGCTCCTGGTTTTAATTTTGATCAATCACTATTCCCTGGAACTATTCCTGACTATATTGAAAGCACTTTACCTGGAGAATTAGCTTGGTCTTTATATATTTTTTAATGAAGAAGTCGCTTTTAGTGGTGCTATATCTTCTCATTATGAAGATTCTTATAATAAAAATTTCCCTATCTGTTCCTGGACGACGTGGAGCATTCCAACTTTCTTGGAACTATAAACTATGGTTTAGCATCAGCAATTTTCTTTGGAACATCTAAAGTATCGCTTAACAATCCAAATATGATCCTTAAGGTGGAACATTAGCCTTTTTAACTTCATTAATGTTTTGGTTAACAACACTTCACACAAGGCACAAAGCCTTCTCAATAAGATACAATGATCCTAAATCGTCCTGATGGACGTTATGTTCAAGGAGTTTCAAAAAACTTTCTGACGATAAGTGATTAGGAGCTCCTAGATATGGTTGGACAATCAACATCATGAATGGTTGGCTATGAAGCTAATAAATCATGGGAAATTGGTAAACCTAATTATGATGCTAAAGTCGCTCGTCGTGTAAAACACTATAAGTTTTTCACAGAAGCACTTGGTGGAAATAACGAAGGTGAGATCCTTGATACTTTAGGAAATCATTCTTACTAAATTCAATACATAGAGTATAATAAAAGCCCTTGTAAACAAGGGCTTTTATTATACTCTATGTATCTAGAAAAAAGCAGTGCTTATAAGTATTGCTTTTTTTGTTTATAATAATTTTTTTATTGGTGAGTATTAATAAATTCATTAATAACTTTGATAAATTTATCTTTTTCATCAAGAAAGATAGCGTGTGCTGAGTTATCAAATTCAACTAAAGGATAATCTCTATCAGCATTAGCTTTACCATTTATAAGTACTTGGTGCCATCTCTTAGTATCACTTGGGAATACGATTTTATCTAGTTTACCATACATCATTAATGTTGGGATATTAATATCGTTTACAGTATTAGCTCCTTCATTTAATGCACATTCAACAATATCTAAAAAACATCTTGTTGCACGTTGACTATCATAATAACTATAAAATTCAAAAGGAGAATTAAATACCATTTTGACGGTTAATTTTTTAAGAAGTTCATCTCTTCTAGCACGTTTAATCACCATTCCACCAGCTAAGTCTATATTACAAAAATGCTCTGTGACATTTTGTCCAAGGAATTTCCCATTTATATCTTTATACCACTTTAGGATTTTTTTCCATTGCTTGACGTCTTTTCCTTGTTTAATTTGTTCAGCAGCATAATTAGTAATAAACTTCTCACCATTAGTTAGAGAATCAGGTATATTCCAAACTCCATTGAGTGTGATCAATCCTTTGACTTGATCTTGTCGTTGCTGAGCTAAAGAACGATTTCCGTTAGCTATTAAATAATATGCGGATAGGAGTCCGCCCCAACTATGACCTAATAAATAAATATTTTTTGGTTTATATTTTTTTTCTATGATATTGATAATTCCTTGTACATGTTCAGCATAATTAGATATTTTAAAATCATTCTTTGCATTTGGATTTCCAACTGTTCCACCAGCAGATAATTGATCCCAATAAATAACTCGATATTTTTTATGCAATTGAGCTACTTCTTCCATATCACCATAGTATAAGCCAGAAGATCCTGGACCACCATGTACCCAAATGATATAATTTTGAGCATTACGATTTCCTCGAACATAAATAGGGTGGTAGGAGTTCTTTGTTTTCATATATAAGACATCTCCATCAGGAGCAATCTGACATCCAGCTATAAACAGAATAAAAGATAATATAAATTTATTTGTCATTATTTATTTCCTTATTAAATTTGCTAATTTGATGCTAACACCTAGTTGAAAAAATAAATGGCTGTTGATCCCTAAGTTACTTGGTGCACGTCCATACCATCCGATAGTAGAAAATAATCGAACAGGTTTTTTAAATTTTATTTCAAAATCATAACCAAAATCCCACTGTGCTATAGCAAACATTCTTATAAATCCAGGATCTGTAATTTGATCACCATTCATATTATAAATAGGTACGATAATCCATTGTGTATCTAAACCAATTCCCATAGATAAAGATGAATAAAATCCATTCTTAGGATCTACAAAACGATAAGCTAAAGAAGTATATAATGATAAAGAAAAGGAGTTATAAGGAAACACAAATAATCGTAAAGACGGAAAAGTTACAGCAACACCATGCCCTTTTTTGTTTAAAAACTCCCAATCAATAGCTAAGAGAGTACCTGATTTAATAGAAGGTTCATACCAGTAATTAATTTGCATCCTGATATCTTGAGATAAAGTATTTGATTTACCAAGTTCTGTTGTTGGTATTGATTCTTGTGCATAACTCATCAACGAAAATAATATCAGACCTAATAGAGTAAAATTTCTAATAGATAGTTTGATCATTAGTAGCACGCTCCTTGCTATATTATAAACATATTTAAAATATCAATACTTTTTATAGAATACTATATAAAAAGTATTGACGAATAATTTGATTATATAGTATTTCAGAATTTAAATCAATATATTATAGGTATATTTATTCAGATGATAACACCATAAAGTACATCCAGTTTTTAATATATTAAAAACTGGATGTACTTTATATGAGAAAAATTTATACATAGATAAATTATACAGTCGCTTATTAGATAGTAAAAAAAGATGGATAAGAAGCATCTGGGCATAATAAATTAAGAGATAATAATCTATATATAGTTAGAGAAGAGAGTTGGTTAGTAGATAATTTTCTACTATTATAAGAAGAATCTTTTTAACCAATAGAGTTAGTATAATATATTTTAAATCGGCAGCGATATATTGATACCGCCTATATTTTTGTATTATTGACAAAAATACTCCCCTAGTGATACTTGTATAGTATTACTAGGGGAGTATTTTAATTATAAAATTTTGAAAAATTTAACAAGACCTATTTAATTAGTAGTTCTTTAAATAGTAAATTCACTTTATTATTTTATTTTTCAACATGTTGGTGTTTTTTGTATAAACTGTTAATAATATTGTACCTATTATCCTCAGA
>JBOFDR010000294.1:0-9127 GCA_051647205.1 Brevinema sp.
CGTTATACCGCTGGTATTTCTATGAGGACAGAAGATATATATACCAGCAATATACAGGGAATGAGTGTTTTAATTTCGACCTATAAAATATGGAAAGAAAATACTGAAATGTATTCTATATATAAAGACTTTTGTGAAAACCGTTTATTTAGTCATTGGAAACTATACCAATCTTCAGTATTATCATCCAATAATACTGAAAGAGTGTATGATACTTTAGAACTTTTAAACGAATTAGAGAAAACTTACTCCAAAGAGGAACTAAAAGATTTTTTAGAAGCTATGTATTTAGTGGAAAATCAGAAATCTTCTCGTTCCTATTATCAGGCCTTAGGAATAAAAAATTCTTTAAAAGGAATAATTTATCATTTAGTTTCTCTAGTTCTCTCTCTTATCAATAGATTATTTAAAAATAATTTGAATAAATAAAAAAATTACTAATATAGAGGTATTTTATGACAACCAAAGATTTTTTTGAAGATCTATTTGTTTTAGAGGTTGCAAATAACCATCTAGGAAGCTTAATTAGAGGTAAAAAAATTATCAATGAATTTGCTAAGGTTGTGCGCTTTAATAACATTAAAGCCGCAATTAAGCTACAATTTCGTGATGTCGATCGTTTTATTCATAAAGATTTTCGTGATCGTGAGGATATTCGTTATATTAAAAAAACCATAGATACTAAAATGTCTTTTGAAGACTATGCAGAACTAGTTCAAACAGTGAAGAATTCAGGTTGTATTACAATGTCTACTCCTTTTGATGAAAAATCAGTAGATACTTGTATGGAGCTAGGTATTGATATTATTAAGATTGCTTCCTCTGATCTTAATGATTGGGTACTTATAGAAAAGATTGCTACAACTCGTAAACCTGTGATTGTTTCTACAGGTGGATCATCACTCAAAGATGTAGATGATATGGTTCATTTTTTTACTAAACATTGTATTCCATTAGCGATCAATCACTGTGTTTCAATATATCCTTCAGAAAAACACCAACTAGAACTTAATCAAATTGATTTTCTTCGTAACCGTTATCCAGATCTTGTTATTGGATTTTCTACTCATGAGTATAATGAAGATATAGAAGATGCTATGCTGATTGCCTATGCTAAAGGAGCTCGAACATTTGAGCGTCATGTAGATTTGGATATAGATGGAATAACAGTATCTCCTTACAATTCTTTACCTTCTGACTTTGATCGCTGGGTAAAAGCTTGGATGAAAGCCAAAGAAATTTGTGGCACTCCTGGCACCCAAAAACGGATTCCTCCAAAAGAAGAAATTGAATACCTAGACGCTTTAGTACGTGGTGTATACGCAGTTAGAGATCTAGAGGTAGGTGAAGTTTTAACAGAGAAAGATATTTATCTTGCAATTCCACTACAAAAAGGTCAGATTTCCTGTAGAGAATTCATGAATGAAGAAATATTAAAAAATCCTATTAAAAAAGATGCACAGATTAAGATTGATGATATTGATGCTCTTTATGCTCAAGATGAGGTATTGAAGGGAAAGATATACAATCGAGGTTTATAATTAGGGTAGATCGTCTCTTACTGATAGGTAGTTCTGGATATATTGGTAATGCAATTCAAAAAAAATGAAAATGAAGGATTGGAAGTTATTACACCAAATGATATGAATTAGATCTTTCTTCTCAAGAATCTGTAGCTAAATATTTTTCTCATAATTCTGCAGGAATAAATAATTCAGATCTCATTGAGGATCTTCCCATTGAAAAAGTGATTGAAATAATGCAGGTGAATCTATTTTCATTTTACCAAATATTAAGATTTTTTCCATATTTCAAAAAGAATGGAAGAAATCTTTTTGCTATACTTTATCTTTACGGTACAATATCACGGATAAACGCTCAGCTTATTCTATATCTAAATAAGATTTGAATGGATCCTTTTTTAGAGATTATATATTGGGATCAATCTATTTCATAAGATCATAAGTTTTTTTGAAGCTACTGAAGAAAATAATAATGTGTACACAGCTCTTAATATTGTTGGATTTCTCGAAAATAAAGGTTTTACTAAAGATGAAACTTTAATTGTTATTGGTGGAGGATTTCCTAAGGATTTACATGCTTTGGTTGGATCCTGTTATAAATGCGAGATCAAACTGGATTTTCTATCAAACTGTTTTCCTTACTATATCTAATAGCTGTATTGGTGGAAGAATTAATCATAATTTGGTAAAAAATTGATTAGCTTTGTTTTTAGATTTTCTAAAGTTATACTAAGTATGGTATATTTTAATACACTTTTCTTTTAAAAATGAAATCTAGATTACAAGAAATTTAATTACTTGGGAATAGTGTTTTTTAATCTCCTTTATATAAATTAAAGAAGATCTTTACTTACAAAAAGACTGACTGTATTAAAAAATCAATTATAAAGGTAGGAAAATCAATATGTTTAAAATATCTATTATAGTGTCTCGATAGTCTTATCCATCAAATATTAGAAGATATTGAAATAATTATTATAAATGATTTTCTCCTAGAAATTGTAAAGAAATAGTTACTGAATACAAAAAAAATGATTCACATATAAAATATTTAGAACATGAAAAAATCAAGGGACTTTTCTTGCACGGCAAAAAGTTATTCTTAGTACTTCAGGAGAATTCACTGCTTTTTTAGATAGTGATGACTGGATCAGATTAGATACTTGTGAAGTTATCTATAATAATCTTAAGCAATTTAATGCAGATATGGCATCTTATTCTTGTGATTTTTATTTTGAAAGGGATCAAAACATGTTTATAGTACTATTACGCTATTCACCTAAATAAAGAAGAACTAACTCCTGAAGATTTTTTAGATCGAATTTTCAGATATAGGTTTGTTTCCGATAATACAACAAAAAATCATACTCAAGTGTTTATATGCGTTTAAAACAATAAATATACAAAATTCTCTTAAGTTTCTTAATATTAATAAGAAATTACTTATTTCAGAAGATTTTTGTCAGTAATAGCATCTATTTGTTTTTCTCAAAAATTTATTGTAATCCCTGATAAAATCTATTATTATCGTATAGGATTAGGAATATCAACTAGACCATTAACTCCTAAAAAATTATATGATAGAATTTTTTAACAGATTATATTATACAAAAAACTAGAGAAGTTTTACAAGAACAAGGATTTTGGACAACATCTTTTGAAGATAGAGCTAAATTTGAATTTATTTGTATATTTGAAATCTTATATTGGTATTCTCCAGTAAATTGGAAACGTTTTTAAAACTATTAATATCTGATGATGTTTCTAAACTACTTGATATTTTTTTTAATGTTAAACAATATAGAAGAAAAGAACATCTTAAATGTTTGTTCTTCATAAGGGTGTAAGATGTGATCAAACATTGATAGGATTGAATAAAATTGCTTTCTAATTAAACTAACAAGGAATTTATTATGATAAAAGTATCAGATTATATCGTTCGGCGATTAAAGGAACATTATGCTATAGAACATGTCTTTTTAATCACAGGTGGTGGAGCAATGTATCTTAATGATAGTTTTGGTACACATATTGATTATATTACTGCTCATAACGAACAAGCTTTAGCTATCATGGCAGAGGGCTACGCTCGTCCATCAGGAAAGCTGGCTGTTGTTAATGTAACTACTGGTCCTGGTGGTTTAAATTGTCTTAATGGGGTTTTTGGACAATGGACTGATAGTGTTCCTGTGTTATATATATCTGGTCAGGTTAAATTTACAACAACAATATCATCCTGTCCTGAAATTCAATTACGTCAATTAGGTGATCAAGAGGTAGATATTATTAGTGTAGTAAAACCAATTACTAAATATTCTGTAATGATTACAGATCCTCTTTCTATAAAATATCATTTAGATAAAGCTATTTATGAGGCAACTCATAGTCGTAAAGGACCTGTTTGGTTAGATATTCCTCTAGATATTCAAGGAGCTTTGATTGATGAGACACAACTAAAAGAATTTACTCCTCCTGAAGATCCCATCTACGACTGTCAAATGAATCATGTTATTCAAAAACTTAAAGAGGCTAAGCGCCCATTAATTATTGCTGGTCAAGGAATTCGATTATCTGGACAACTACCTTTATTTCTTGATCTGCTAAAAAAAATAAAAATTCCTGTTGTTACTACATTTTGTGGAATGGATATAATTCCTTCTGATCATCCCAACTTTGCTGGTCGAATAGGTATGGTAGGTCAACGAGCTGGAAATTTTGTTCTTCAAAACGCAGACTGTATTCTTTTTCTTGGTACTCGTAATAGTATTTTTCAAGTCAGTTATAATTATGAAAATTTTGCAAAAAACGCCTATAAAATTATTGTAGATATTGATTCTGCTGAACTAGAAAAACCTACTATTTCTCCCGATCTTAAAATTCATGCAGATCTAGCTCAATTTCTTCCTTCTTTGTATCAACAATCTTTACCTATTATTGATTCTGAGTGGTTTGAATGGTGTGAAAACCGTAAAAATTTATATTCTTTTCAAAACACAAAAGAATATCAGCAAATTGGGTCTGAAATCAATCCTTATTTCTTTGTTAGAATATTGAGTATGCTTATTTCTAAAAATTCTATGTTGATAACAGCTAACGGTTCTGCCTGTGTTATGACCTACCAAGTAGCTAAAGTGCATTTTAATCAACGCATATTTTGGAATAAAGGTTCTGCTTCTATGGGT
The DNA here is from genome assembly GCA_051647205.1 of Brevinema sp. Classification (GTDB taxonomy): domain Bacteria; phylum Spirochaetota; class Brevinematia; order Brevinematales; family Brevinemataceae; genus Brevinema_A. The sequence continues at coordinate 4,706 of JBOFDR010000294.1, forward strand.
TATGGATTACCTGCTTCTATTGGAGCTGCTATTAGGGGAGACTCTGTTATTTGTTTAGAAGGTGATGGTTCTATTATGATGAATATTCAAGAGCTACAAACTATAAAAGAATACAATCTACCTATTAAAATTTTTATTATTAATAATGGAGGTTACAGCTGTATAAAGCAAACACAAACAAATTTATTTAATAAAAATTTTATTGGTTGTGATGCAAAAAGCTATGTGAGTACCCCTGATTTTAGTTCTATTGCTAATGCTTTTGGTCTTAAGAGTGTTGTGATTTCTTCTCCTGAAAATATGGAGGAGCAAATTCAGCAGGTATTAGATACTGATGGTCCTGTTTTATGTGAAGTTTATACAACTCAAGATTATACTTTCATTCCAAAACTTTCTGCTCGACGCTTAGACGATGGAACAATAGTGTCTCCTTCTTTAGAAGATATGTCTCCAGTTCTGAGCCGAGAAGAATTGGAAAAAAATATATATGAAAAATAATATACCTTTTTTATTAATACAAATATCTGTTACGATAAAAAAGAAATAGAGACTATCTCAGAGTTTTATAAAAATATTTCAACGAATACAGGTAGTGCTTATATTATATACGCTATGATTCGTTTAATTATGGGAGAGTTTATTCGCACTGATGAGATTAAAAATATTTATAACTATGATTTCAATCGTTCTGATGCAGATGTAGATTATATCAACAATCATAATTCTCATGTGATTTTTATTCTACAAGATCAAATCCGAATACAGGAATCTCATTCATTTGAATTCTCTTTTGACAATATTATAAGTTTTTTAAAAAAATAAAAAAACCTAAAATTTATGCGGATCTAGATTATACAAAAATAAATAATTGTTATGACAATCTATATGATAATTATATCCTATGGATGAAAAAAAATGGTTTAGAATTCCGAAATGTTGAACAAACTCCTATGGTACAACCTTCTTTAAAGCTGAATTCTTCAACGTACCTTCAAACTAAAGGGTGCGATATGTATGAACAGCAATTAGATCAATTAAAAAGCTACATTCCAGAACTTTATCATCAAGTAGGATATCAGAAAAAACAGGTAAACAGTGGATTTTTCCAAAGAATAAAAGCGATTTTTATAAAAAAAAGCATGAGAGTTGAGTGGGATTATCTTAGACAGAATATCTATCTTAGACTAGTTTACCATTTACTTAAACTTTTTTGGGTTTTAATAAAATTTATTTCAAAAGATTATGCCTTTAAGAAAAAACATTAAATTTAATGAGTCTATTTTAGATCTTAGGAGCTTAAAATAATGAAAAATGTTATCATTACAGGTGCAACAGGAATGCTAGGGATTTCACTGATAGAAGCACTGATCTTTCGTGGAATAAAAGTAACAGCATTAATTCATCCAAATTCAGCAAGAAAAGATGCAATACCTAAGAATCCTTTAGTGACAATTATAGAATGCGATTTTAATCAATTAAATAAACTACAGCTTTCTGATAAATATGATGTTTTTTTTCACTTTGCTTGGAAAGACACTACTCATAAAGGTCGTAGCAATCCTGTAGCTCAGCAAGAAAATATTTCTTTAACATTACAAAGCGTACAACTTGCACATCGTTTAGGTTGTAGCTGTTTTGTTGGAGCTGGATCTCAAGCAGAATATGGAAGAGTTTCTAATATTATTACTCCAGAAACTTCTATTAATCCAGATTCTGCCTATGGTATTTCAAAATATGCAGCTGGTACTTTAGGAGCAATTCTTGCTAAAGAACTTAAAATTCGATATATTTGGGCTCGTGTTTTTAGTGTTTATGGTCCTCATGATGGTGCTCAAACAATGATCTCCAACTGTATTCGTAAATTGAAAAATAATGAAGAAATGGAACTTACTTCTTGTGAGCAGCTTTGGGATTATCTCTATGAAGAAGATTGTGCAAAAGCTTTTATTGCAATTGCTGAAAAGGGAAAAGATCAATCTGTTTATTGTATTGGTAGTGGAAAAGCTCGTCCTTTGAAAGAATATGTGTTTGCTATTGCTAATATGCTCGGCAACGAATATTTATTAAAAATAGGAGCAAAATCTTATAATGAAAATCAAATCATGCATCTTCAGGCCGATATAACTTCTCTAACAAAAGATACAGGTTTTATTCCTTCTATTTCTTTTGAAGACTCTTTAAAATTATTTCCCAATTTATTTAACTAAGTAAAAACAGATAACATCATTTAAATTATCTCTTTTCCTATTTATTTTAAATATAAGAATGGTGTCTAGATATTTATCTTTAGTACTTATATTCTAGTAAATTTATAAGCGATTTGTATATTTTGTAATATAAGTATTAAGTAGCAAGATTTTGTGTTGGTTAAAAATATCAAATAAAAAAGCCCTAGACTCATATGGCAGATCTAGGGGCTTTTTAGATTGGTTTGTGGTTAATTTTTTTTGATAGAGACATTAGGTATAAACTGGGCTTAGATTTTTTGTATCTCTATTGATTTTTATAGATAGTTCTTTTTTATATTTTCAAGTAATGTGTGGTACTTATTGTTATTATTTTTACCATAAGCTTCTCGATAATAGATTAGGATATAGTGTAATTAGAATTGAAAGCTTATTAGTACCAATATCACTAAGAAAGTTAATGTTGTGGATTTCTAAAAAACCTTATTATTTCTTATTTTAAATTGCTGAAGGTGCGTTATTTGTGGAAATGATTTTTTTCATTTTATAGTACCTCATAAGATTATTTATTATATTTTAAATAAGTATTATAATGATAATGTGTAGCTATTTTTATTATATAGAATAATGAAATGATTCATTAATAATTAATTTTAGTTGATATAGTTTATTAAAATAAAAATCATAATAATAAAACGCTTTTAAAGTTGAAAGGCTCTATTATTATGATTAATTTTGTATTAAAATAGATTATAAAAAAGCCGATAATAAATAATTGACGAAGATATATGTTTTTATAAACATAGATAATAAAGTATATACAAGAAGGTAGTTATGAAAAAGATACAGATTAAAATTGCCCTTTTATTACTAATGACATTTACAGGGTGTTCTTTGGTTAGTCGAAGTGCTATAAAATTTGGATACCAGGATCAGCAATTTATTAATACTTTAGATAATGGTCCCTTAAAGACAATATCTGCGAATGGAGTTTTTGATATTAATAACTACGAATCATGGGATTTTCAAAAAGAAACTATGACTCTTCATTTTAAAAAATACGAAGCTGGAATATTAGCATCAAGTACGATGTATACCTTGGAGATTGTAGCTGATAATTCTGTACAAGATGGTATTATTAGAGTGTATGGTAATGGTCCGTTAAACAGTAAGTTTATCGGTATTTCTGCATTAACAAATGGAACAGGAGCATTTTTTAAGTTTAGTATACAAGACACTGATTCAGACATTATTAACAATGCAAGATCAAAGCCACATTATGAATATGTAGCTAATGTTTTAATTTATCAATTACATGTATTATTTGAAAATAAAAAAATTATTTTATTAAATTCAGAAGAATTTTTTAATTCTGAAAATTACACATCAATAACACCGGTGGTGCAAACTGATCCTAGTGGTAAGCCTTGTTATATTTATAAGAGAGAAACGTTTGTAAGTGGAACGACTACTCCAGATAGTGATGTAGTGATTAAATCTGTTAAGATATTGCCTTTAGCACGAGAAGTATATCAAGTTGATATTGATGGGAAAACTGTTTATTTAGGACTTGAATTTTCACAACAGAATGGTTCTAGTAAGTTAAAAATGGTACACGCAAATAATGAGGCAGGAGTTTCTGTGGCATTAGAAAATCTTAAACATTTTAACTATCAGTTTGAAGGAGATGCAGATCTTCCTAACAGGGTAATTCAGGTTGCCAATGGAAATAACTTTGTTAAATTAAGAAAATCAGCAGGAACTCCAGTGGGAGAGGGTACATATTATTGGGAAGGAACAGAGGAATTACTTTTTGATGCAAAAGCTATGACACTTAAGGTAATAAGCACGTTTAATCCTACGGATCCTACTGTGCCATCAGGTGTAACGAACATATATAATTATAAGATTAAGATGGTGCGTGATAATTCTGGTACGAGAGGCATTTTTTCGATTACAGGATCGGGGGAGTATCATAGTTTGTATGCGGCATTAAGAATTGAGCAAGTTGGTGGAAAACTTTATGCTGACTTTAAGATTAATGCGACAGAGGCAGGAGCTCAGGCACAGTTGGATGCATTAAATTTATCTCCTACACTAGATTATCAGGATAAGATTACAGCAGAGAAACCCTATCGTTTGGTTATTAACTTAGAGTCAATAGGAAAACAATGGGTACAATTAACTGAGTCAGAACTTGGTGGGATGGAGTTTGATAGTCAGAACACAGAAATTT
>JBOFDR010000295.1:0-5392 GCA_051647205.1 Brevinema sp.
TAGAATCTTGGCTTTTGGATCATTTCCTATTATTCCTGATACTTCTAATAAACTTTGGAGAATGCTAGGGCAAACCTTAGAATTAAAAGAGCAACGATTATCTACAATCATTAATGAAAACTTAGTTGAGGGTCAAAAACTTAATCCTTCAGAGATTTTATTCAAAAAAATTGAAGATGAACAAATTTCAGAACAAATCGACAAACTCAATAAACAAGCAGGTAGAAAAATTATGCAAGCTGAACCTATAAAAGAAGCAAAACCAGAAATTACTATTGAAGATTTTATGAAAATAGATTTAAGGGTTGCAGAGATTATTTCTGCAGAAATTCCTGAAAATTCTAAAAAACTTCTAAAATTACAAGTTAAAGTCGGTAGCGAGCAACGCCAAATTATGGCAGGTATTAAAGAATTTTTTGCTCCCGAAGAATTAGTTGGTAAAAAAATTGTTATTGTTTATAATCTTAAACCTGCAAAATTAGCAGGTGAATTATCAGAAGGTATGTTATTAGCAGCTTCAACAGAAGATAAATCATCATTATTTTTAGTAAATCCAGGAGATATTCCTTCTGGATCAGGTGTACGTTAGAGAAAAATAGGAGATTCCATATGAAGGTTTTAGTTCTTAATGCAGGTAGTTCTTCACTTAAATATCAATTACTTAATACAACAAATCAATCTATCCTTGCAAAAGGTGTTATTGAAAAAATTGGTTTAGATAGTGCGATTATTGGTTACTCTAACGGAGATTTCCCAAAAGTCGCTTATGAAAAACCATTAAAAAATCATGAAGAAGCTTTAGCTGTTGTCTTTGATTCTCTTGTTTTAGGAGATTCTGCTATTTTATCAAAATTTGAAGATATTGATGCTATTGGACATAGAGTTGTTCATGGTGGAGAAATATACAGTCAGCCAGTGTTAATCACGGTAGAAGTAATCAAAAATATTCAAGATCTCTGTACCTTAGCACCACTTCACAATCCGGCCAATTTAATGGGGATTACTGCTTGTCAAAAAATTGTTCCTAATACCCCTCAAGTAGCGGTCTTCGATACAGCTTTCCACCAAACAATGGATCCAGTAGCTTATATGTACCCTCTACCTTATGAATGTTATGAAAAACATAGTATTCGTCGTTATGGAATGCATGGAAGTTCTTATGCTTATGTAGCACCAAAAGCAGCTGAATTACTTGGTAAAAAATCTGAAGACACTAATCTTATTATTTGTCATATTGGAAATGGAGCAAGTATTACCGCAATAAAAGGTGGTAAGTGTATTGATACTTCTATGGGATTTACTCCTTTAGAAGGTGTGATGATGGGGACTCGTTGTGGATCTATTGATCCTGCAGTTATTTTGTTCCTCATGGAGAAAGAAAATCTTTCTATTGAACAAGCATCTAATCTTATGAATAAACAAAGCGGTCTCCAAGGAATCTCAGGTGTTTCCAGCGATATGCGTGATGTGCTTGCAGCAGCTGAAAATAACAATGAAAGAGCAAAACTAGCTGTGAAAATGCTTGCTCACTCTATTAGAAAAATTATTGGTTCTTATTTAGTCGAATTAAACGGCAATATAGATGCCTTGGTCTTTACTGCAGGTATGGGAGAATTTGATGATGGTCTCAGAAAATCAGTTACAGATAATCTTAACTTACTAGGTATTGAGATTGATCAAGAACTTAATGTTAAAACTAAATCACAATTAAAAGATATTTCTACTAAAAATGCAAAAATCAGAACATTGGTAGTTCCTACCAATGAAGAATTGATGATTGCTATGCAAACAGCAAATCTTATTAAATAATACAAGATAAAAGGTACTGAGATGATTGTATACGGAAGGAATTCCATTGAAGAGGCCATAACAGAGTCTCTTCAATTGACTGAAGTTTGGTTCGATACTGCAAAAGCAGATAAATACCCTGGTCTTCGTCGCATGATTCGTGAAAAAAATATTAAGGCGACTTTTATTTCTGAAAAAGAATTAGATAAAATTTCAGGAACTCAAAAACACCAAGGTATTGCTGCAGAAATGGTACTTCCTGAAAACATTGTTACTGAAGATAAATCATTTACACGTAATTATTCAACCATATTTAGAGTCTTACTTTTAGATGGGATTACCGACACAGGTAATTTAGGAGCTATTTTACGTTCTGCTTTACTATTGGGTGCAGAATTAATTTTGTTACCAAAAGATAACTCTGCTCGTATTACCCCACAAACTATCAAATCATCTGCGGGAGCAATTTACAAGATCCCTTTAGCTTATGTAGATAATCTTAAAACAGAAATTGATGCACTTAAAGTTGAAGGATTTGATGTTCTTGCATTAACAGGAGAATCTAAAGAATCAATTCATGATTTTAAAGCTTCTGCTAAAACGGCTTTAATTATGGGATCAGAAAGAGAAGGAATCCGTAAAGGGATTAAATCGCTTTGCACTCACAAAGTAGCTCTTCCGTCTACACAAAAATTAGATTCGTTTAATGTTTCTGTTGCAGCAGCATTAGCAATGAATACCTTATGGCTAGATCAATTAAAAATATAAATTAAGAGGCATTAAATGTTATTAACTCTTTTTGGAATTGTGGTGGCAATCCTTGTTCTTAGTATCTTGATTGCTGTTCATGAAGCAGGTCACCTATTAATGGCAAAATGGTCTAATATTCGTGTGGATGTATTTTCTATAGGAATGGGGAAGCCCATTTGGGGATTTCAGTATGGAGAGACATATTATCAAATAGGACGCCTTCCTTTTGGTGGGTTTTGTGCTTTTGGAGATGAAAATTCTGAAGAAGACAAAGATCCTAGAGCATTAACAAATAGCCCTCTATGGGCAAGATTATTAACAGTAATCGGTGGAAGCCTCTTTAATATTACTTTTGCTTTTTTAGTGATGGTTTTATTATTCTGGAGAGGATTTTTTGAGGATCACATTTCTAATGAGGTTGTCGTTCCTAAGACTATCATGGTTGCTTCTAATCAAGAAGAAATAACCTCTCCTGCTTGGGAGGCAGGTCTTCGAAATGGAGATCGTATTATTAAAATTGGTGAACATAAGATTACTCATTTCTCAGAAATCCCTGCTATTTTAGCTGTTACACCTGGATTTGAAAAAGAAGTAACTTTTATTCGTGATCAAAAAACAAACATACTTACTCTTGTATCACTTATTAATAAAGATACTGGTATAGAAATGATAGGTGTCTATCCTGTTCAAAAACCGATGGTTAACAAAATTTTAAGCAATAGTCCAGCTGAAAAGGTAGGTCTCCAAGAGGGAGATCTCATTAAAGCAATCGATGGAAAGCCTATTAATTTTTTCTACCAAATTACTGAAAGAATTAGCGAAAAAACATTAGTAGGAAAATCAATGACTCTGTTGGTGGAGCGTTCCAATAAACAATTAACTATTGATATTACACCTGAAAAAATCAACAATGAATTTAGATTGGGTATTTCAAGTGGGATAGCTGTTCATAAACAGGTCATTAGAAAAGCAAGTAATTTGGTTGAAGCTTTTGCACGTTCGGCACAATATATACACTCTACTATAAATAAAATGATTTCTTCTATTACGAAACTTTTTTTAGGACAAGTGGATCTAGAGAAGAATTTATCAGGACCTGTTAGAATTGTTTCTGTAACAGGAAGCATTGCTCAAACAATGGATTTTACTTTAATCACACAATTTATGGTTATGCTCAGTATTGCTTTGGCAGTTTTTAATATGCTACCTTTTCCAGGATTAGATGGAGGTGCAATACTACTTCAAACAGCACGCTCTGCTTTCAAAGATACTCCATTAGCAGAAAAAATTATCGGAATTATAGAACAAGCTGGAGTGATATTTTTATTGATATTAGCGGTATTTGTGATGTTTAACGATGTCAAAAATATCTCACAAAATTATTCTAAAAATAAAAAAACTCAAAGTCACCAATAAACTAAAAAACACTCCCTAAGGAGTGTTTTTTATAGCATAGGTATCATTTGATAAATAAAATAAAAAGCAAACTTACTTTCTGATTCTGAAATAATTAATTTCCACATCTCTTTTTGTCGATGAATAAGGATTCGATCTCCTTCACAATTAATCTGAAATCCAAGCATCACATCTGTGATTTTTTCACCACGAGCTTTTTCAGATAATAGCTCTTCTGCGGATTTATTGAGATAAAGAATCCGTTTGAATCTATTCATAATTACTAAAGGATGACTCAAACAGAAAAAAACTTCTTGTAATGATAAGCGTTGTGAGAAATCTTCAGGAAAAAATTCTGAGACGAATTCATCATAACTCATCAAATCTTGAATTTCTCCTGTTAATGAAATAAAAGGAATCTTCATATTGAGTTTAGGATTTTCGTTAAAGATTGATTTTTCAAGATCTTCTTTAGAAACTTTGTTTATTTTGTCGATCAAAAAAGAGTCTTTTGATTTAAGAGCACTTTCAATATCTTTTTTTAATAAAATTCCTGCAAATTCATGATCATCAAAAACTAATAATGCATTCAAATAAGGATATGTGAGAAATAAATGATAGATATTTTGTATACCAAACATTAGTTTTTCTTAATTTCTAGATCTTTTTCTGTGATATTAAAAATTTGGTTAATTATATTTTGATCACTGAAGGAAATTAAATGTTGAGAAACACTATATACAGGATAATAATTATTTTTGAGCTCTGTACCAATATAGAAAAGCACTTTAGTTCCATCATTGTATAATAATTTAAGCATGGGTGATGTGTTGGTATCTATTTTTAAAGTAGAAAGAGTCTCATTAGATATATTGAAGGTAATATTGTTTGGGTTGAATTTTAATTCTTTGGTATAAAGTAGAAATCGTCTGATCCCCCAATCTAATTCGTTATTTGTAGAAGGAGTGATTTGGCTCCATTCATTATCATTAGTAAAAATAAATATTTCATTTTGAAATGTTTTGAGAGATATAGAGACTACTTGATCGATAGGTCTAGAAATAAAATAAGGATCAATCAAATGGGATATACCATTAATAAAATAGCTTAAAGCCTTATTATCAATCAAATAGACAAGCTTGCTTTTTTGTGATGTAGCAACATAATATTGTTCGCCAACCGACGTTTTATTTCCTACAATAAAGAAATTGGTGATATTATCTTTAAAAATACCTGAAATTTTCAGAGAAGGGTTGTTTAAACCAAAACTATCAAACTCTTCTACTGAGATATTAGAAAGTAAAGAACTAGGTTTTAGGTTTAAAAATTCATTCACAAGAACAATACTTTTATCTTGCTGTGCAACAATCTGGATCGGGGAATCCAAATACCAAGTGCCTTGATTTTTTTTAATATTATAACGAAATGAATTTGTTTCTTTGTATAGTATTGTTTCGAT
>JBOFDR010000296.1:0-3505 GCA_051647205.1 Brevinema sp.
GTGCTGTTGTAATATGTTCTTGACCAATAATCTGATCAAAATCTTGAGGACGCCATTTACGCGCAGTAACTTGATAATTTTGCATTATTCCTTCTCTAATATTTAAATACTATTTATATTATTATGCAGTATTTTAAGAAAAAACTCAAGCATTTTTTTATTTTTATATGATAATTATCAAAAAAGCCCCTAAATATTTAGGGGCTTTTTTGATATAATTTTTTATAAGCTCTTTTTGAGTTTACCAGAAACGGCTGCTTTAACTCTTTTTTTCGCAGGGATCTGGATCACTTCTCTAGTTTTAGGGTTATGCCCTGTGCGAGCCTTAGACATTTCAACAGATAATGTCGCCAATCCTGTTAATTCAACAGCTGTTCCTTTTTGTAAAGTATCTATTACTTCGCTAACAAATGTGCGTCCTAATTCTGCACCTTTGCTTTTGGGTAAACCCATTTTAGCTGCAACAGCTTCTCCGATTGCAACATAAGTCACTTTAGATGTACTCATTGGTATTCCTCCAAATTTAGTTCTGAGTTTGTATTTCCATTAATATGTCAACATATTGTATATTATAATAATGTAGTTTCTAAAAAAAATCAAGTCTTTTCTAGAATATTTATAGAAATAACTAATAATTTCTAGTTATTTATTGTAAATCACATTAAATATAAACAATTTATCGTCATCTTTTAATATAAACTTAATCTGTATTTAAAATATTCGTTGTAAAACAAGAAAATAATCTTGGTTTTTGTTAATAATAGCAAGTTTATACAAAATATAAGTATTCACTAAAGAGTCTTTATATTTTAATATTATTTCTGTCACACCCTCTATTTCTACAATATTAATAAGCTCATAGTTAAGAATATAACCTTCGCAACAACTATAATTGGCATCTTCTAAATGAAATTTTTGTATTATTTTTGATAAAATCTCAAAATTTTGTTCTACAGAAAAAAAATTGTGTTTTTTATCAACAGATAGTTGATTAAATAAATCTACAAAATAATTTATCAAGATTGGCATTATCTTAATATAACCAATCTCAATATTTACACCACCTATTTCTTTAAAAATAGGATATATTTTATTTAAAACAATTTTGTTAGCATACATTGTATGAAAAGCGTTAATTTCTTGATATACCTTATTTTTGTCAATCAACAAAAAATTATTGAGGAATAATTCTTTAGTCCATATGTTTTTCATAGACTCCCTCTATTATTCAACCTTATTTTTGAGTCCAATTTTGAATACCATCCCATTCACTTGGTGGATTTTGGATTAAATATTCAGATCGCTCTCGATACATAGTCGCAAGAAAATGAGTAAATCCTTTATTTTGCTCTAATTCAGAAAATTGTTGCAAAGCCTCTTCAAAATGACCTGCAAAATAGTGTACTTGTGTTTGTGAAAACTTTAGGTAAAACGAAAGTTCTTCCGTAGAAGTCTTAATTTTATCAACAGGATAGTAGATCTTAATAGGGAAAGTTTTCCCTTTAACTCTAACATTATCTATATGTACAAAATATAAATTATCATTCAAAATATCATTTTTTGTTGTCTCACTGATCAATAAAGGAACTTTATATAATTTAGTAAGACCCTCTAATCGAGAACCTAAATTAACAGGATCTACCATAACAGTATAGTCTAATTTTTGATCAGAACCAATATTACCAACAATTGCTTCCCCAGTATTAATCCCAATACCAATCTCAAACAAGGTCAAGCTCTGAATCTTCTGATTTTCATTAAATAGCATTAAGGATTCTATCATATTTAATGCTGTTATTACAGCTGCTTCAGCATCGTTTTTACGTTGTTTAGGAGCTCCAAACACAGCCATAATAGCATCACCAATAAACTTATCAATAATACCATAGTTATTAACAATGTGATTTACCATCAAAGTAAAATAATTATTTAAAGAAAGCACTAATTGTTCAGGAGATATAGATTCTGAAATAGTAGTAAAATCACGAATATCAGAGAATAAAATAGTAACTTTTTGCTTTTTACCAATCAACATAGAATCTGTAGATTTCTCGAGTACCTCTTCTATCACATCACTAGGAACATATTTTTGAAAAATAAAACGAATTCTTTCTTCTTTTTTCTTTGCAAGAACTGTATTATAAGCATAATTTTTAATATGATTGTATGATTTCTCAAGTTCCTGCACCATTTGATTAAAATATCCACCTAAAAGCCCTATTTCATCAGGATAATAAATTCTAATACGACGACTAAAATCCATTGTATCCGTGATTTCTTTGATTGTTTTAACAAAATGATCAAGAGGTTTTGTAAGAAAACCCACAAAGAAAATAATCAAGGCAATCATAATAAGAAGACCTATACAAAAAATAATAACTACATAAGTCATAATAGTCCAGACAGGTCGATAAAAATTATCATATTTTGTTGTTAATAATAACCAGTTTTGAGATTTGTAATTAGCCAAATAAATAGCAACGTAACGAATACCCATTTCAGAATTAAACTCAAACCAACTATTTCTTTTACGTGGATCTTGTTCAAATAATTGTTCTTTTTCAGTTAAAGTATCATATAAAAAATTAAGATCAAATTGTGAAAATTCCTCGTTTTTAGAAAGATATAATTCTGTTGAAAAATCTGATTTTTTATAAGGTATAATCAAAAAATTTTCATCAGTGAATTTTGTTGTATAATCAACAGTGTTTTGAAAAATATTAAAAGTAACATCGATAGCACTATCTTCTAAGATCTTTTTTTGTTGTAATTGATCTTGAAAAAAAGAATTGACTTCCTGCAGTTTGTAACCCATAAATTCTTTAGCAATATTGGTGATACCATTATTTGAAGAAAAATAAATAGTAATACCTAAAAACGAAAAAATAATTAAGAAAAATGGAATAATTACAAATAATATCTTATATTTAAGATCTTTCTTAATTATTAATTTATTTTGAGGATGTTGATAAGGTGTTTTCATCTATTATCCATTAAAAAAATTATAGCTATATTATTATATATAATAATATAATAATCAAATTACGTTTTAGTAATTTTAACTTTTTATTCTTATAGTTGTGATTTTTTAGTCTTACATTATAAGATTCAATATCTTTATAGTAAGATATTCGACAATTCCATAACAAAAAATAAGACCGTCATTCATAGTTCAAAAAAATAAAACATCATAATAATTGATAGGTATTTAAAAATATTAATTCTATTCATTTTTCAAAGAAGTTATTATAACAAAATATGTTACAAAAATTATTTTAAGAAAAAATTTTGATTTTTATTATAAATCATATTATAATATAATCCAATATTATGGAGGTACTAATTATGGCTGATAGAAATGATATCATTTGTTCATGTATGAATACAACATACGGAGAGCTTCAAGACGTTATTGCAGCAAATCCAGGGATCACAGTACAAGAGCTTGTCGATCAAACTGGAGCAGGATCAATCTGTGGAATGTGTATTGATGGATCTAACGGAG
>JBOFDR010000297.1:0-3008 GCA_051647205.1 Brevinema sp.
AACATTGGTCAGTCACCAATCTGGAGATTAATGAAGTGAATAAACTTTTTAAGCAAGCTATCCCTGAAGATATTTTCTTTATCTCAGATATTTTTTCAAAACGGCAGTTTGAATTACGATTAGTTGGAGGAGCGGTGAGGGATTCCTTAAGAGGAGATGATGTGTCTGATTTTGATCTCGCTACTTCAGCATCCCCTTCTCAAATGATAGAACTTTTCAAATCATACCCACAGTGTCACTTAATACCTACAGGCCTTGCTCACGGCACCTTAACACTCGTTCTCAATAAAAAACACTATGAAATAACCACTTATAGAATTGATGGAGGATACTCTAATAATAGACATCCCGATCAAGTTCTTTTTACAAATTCTCTAGAACAAGACCTATCTCGACGTGATTTTACAATTAATGCTATCGCTGTTGATCCTATCAGTAAAGAGATTATTGATCCTTTTAATGGTCAGCAAGATATTGCACAAAAAATCATTACTACCGTCGGAGATCCTGAGGAGCGATTTCAAGAAGATGCATTACGCATGCTTCGTGCTTGTCGATTTGCAGCAAAGCTTGAGTATACAATTACAAAAAAAACATTTTCAGCAATAAAAAAACACGCCTCTATGATCCAAAATATATCTAAAGAACGTTTACGTGATGAGCTTTTAAAAATATTAGCTAGTAATAAACCCTCTATAGGTATCGAACTAATAAGATCTAGTGGTCTTTTAAAATATATCATTCCTGAATTAGAAGAAGGTTTTGGAATGGATCAAAATGAGTTTCATAAATTTGATGTTTATTGGCATAATTTAAAAACGTGCGATGCCTTTAATGATCATAATGATAGTATTAGTCGTCTTGCAGCTTTATTACATGATATAGGTAAGCCTCGTGCAAAAAAATTTGCTCTAAAGATTGGTAACGGGAATGTCTTTTATAACCACGAAATTATTGGTGCTAAAATGACTAAAAATATTATGAGACGTTTAAAATTTTCTAATCAAGAGATTGACACAGCCGTGCTTTTGGTAGAACTGCATATGTTTTATTACACTACCGATTGGGCAGATGGAGCAATCCGTCGATTTTTAAGACGATTTGATGGGGATATGATTTTCCTTGCTAAATTATTCAAACTTCGTGAAGCTGATCGTCTTGGGAGTGGTACTAAAAAACAAAGCCCTAGCATCCTCCGTGAATTCAAATCACGTATTGATAAAATTTTAGAATTTGATGCGGCATTAAAAGTCAAAGATCTTGATATCAATGGAGATATTTTAATAACAAGATTTAATCTTTCTCCTAGTCCAATAATTGGAGAAATTTTAAATTATTTGTTAGAATTAGTTCTTGATAATCCAGAAATTAATACAAAAGACCAGCTTTTAAAAGAAGTTGAATTATATATTTCTAATAATAAATAAGCACTTATTATTGATTTACGAAGGAGTTTACTATGTTTTCTAGCTTACTAAAATTTTTAAATCCATCTTTTGGATCCCAAACTAACGAAATAACTAATATACTTAACTCGCCTGATAATTTAAAATCTACTGTAAGTAGTGATGCTTTTATCAATCTTTTAAATCAATCTATGTCACAATCTAGCAACAAATTTATTCAGACTATCTACCATGTTATTCATGACAATCCTTATGCAATTTTTTTGTTTATTGTGTTAAGTGCCTTACTTAGTACCCTTATCCTTCGTTCTTGTATTTATTTATTTACTGCACATAAAAAGAAAAGATATATCTTTAAAAAACTATGGCGTATGTTTATGTCTCCTCTATCTTTATGGGTAGGAATGGTCTTTGGTATGATTGTAGGTTTGGATGCTTTTATCTTACCTAAGATCATCAAATATACTATTCAAACAAGTCTTTTATCTATCTTATTATGGATTATCTTTTCACGAGCTCAAAAATTATTTGATCTGTATATTAGAGGAATATTAATTTATAAAGCATACGAAAATAGACTTCGATTCTTTAAAAATAAAAATATTTTAACTGTTTTACATCGTACTATAGGAATTGCTTGGTTTTTAATCTTTATCACTATTCTTTTAGGGTTATGGGGTGTTCAATTAGGACCCATCCTAGCTGGTTTAGGGATTGCAGGCATCGTTATCGGTTTAGCATTACAAGATACCTTATCGCATATCATTGGTGGTATTTCATTAATGCTTGATGATACATACTCTGAAGGAGATTTTATAAAAATTGAAACAGGAGTCGAAGGGGCTATTGTTCAAATTGGCTATCGTAGTACAAAGATTAAAACATTTGATGAAGAGATTATTAATATTCCTAACGGTGTTTTATCTCGAATGACTATTATCAATCTCTCGCAACCTTTTAAACGTGTTCGTGTCACTAAATTTTATCAAACAGTAGCTACAGATGCATCTCCTGAACTAGTTAAAGATTTACTTCTTCAGGCAGTGAAAAGTGTTCCTAGTATTCTCAACTACCCAGAACCGTATGTTTTTTTTATGGAACCAAAAGGTACAATGTATGTATTCCGTGTTAATTTTTTTGTATCATCTCATGCTGTAAGACTCTCTCAAAGTGATTTTGTTCAACAAGAAATAGTTCGTCTTTTTGCTCTTCATCAGATAAGATTTGCTATTGAAGAACGCTACATTCATTCTTTAAGTCGTGAAGAATTACCTCATATCCCTCTTATAAAAGAGCCAACAGAAGCTCAACAAAAATAATATATTGATTTAGAATTTCCTTGTGTGTTAAACTTAGTAGTTATCTTACTTAGAAGCATACCAGATTTTCTATCTCTATAAACCAATAAATTTCATATTTGAGGTATCTTATGGCACGTCGTATCAAAATTAAAACAAATCAAGAAAATACTGAAAAATACGAATTAGAAACATCTGAAGAAGGATCTAATCCTCCAGTTTCCGAAGAGGGGCTAAGAAAAAAAAATAACTATTCTACTAAAAAAAAGAGTATAGAATCTTCCCAAGATAAAGAATATCTCTG
>JBOFDR010000298.1:0-3025 GCA_051647205.1 Brevinema sp.
CTTGAGAAAACATAGGACCCTCAATATGAAGACCAAGAATTCCTTTATCTTTTAAGGATAAATTTTGATTAACAAGATTAAGAGCTTTATGAATATCTTCATCATTACTAGTGATTAATGTTGGACAAAAAGAAGTACAACCATATTTTTTTAGGGTATCAGACATTTTTAGTAATGTTTCTTCAGAGATTCCTTCACCATAAAAGTCTGCTCCCCCAGCTCCATTTACTTGAATATCAACAAATCCTGGACAAAGAAGTTGATCAGTAGATTCGTAAGAGATGTTTGGGTATTGAAATAAGATATCTTCTGAACCAACAGCAATAATCTTATCATTTTCCCAAATAATCACCCCATTATTGATGATACAAGTTCCATCAAACATTTTTTTAGCTTTAATTGCTTTCATTGTTGATCTCTATAGTATTTTGAAATATACTAAAATAATACTTAAGGCAATGATAAACCAGATAATTGTAGTTGGAGATTTACCTTTTTTAGAAATTAAATAATAAATCCCTAAAGTTAATAATAACGGTAACAGGTTTGGCATAATAGCATCAATTATATCTTTTTGAACACTAACTGTTTTTTCACCAACATTAAAACTTAATGCAAGATTTAAGCGTACAAAAGATGCAATCAATGCGCCTACAACTGTTACACCAACAATACTAGCTGCTTTTTGTACATGAACTGTTATTGTTTTTAATGTATTAAAGGCTTTTAACCCAAAAGAATAAAAATAATGAATTAAGAAAAAACGTAATGGCAAATGTACTAAATTAAATAAAATAATAAACAAAATAGGTCCTAAGATATTACCATTTAAGGCCAATCCTGCTCCTAAAGATGCTGTAATAGGAATTAAAGTAAACCAAAAAATCGCATCTCCAATCCCTCCAAGAGGCCCCATCATAGCTATCTTTAATCCACGAACAACTTCAGGATCTTCTTTTTTTTCTTCTAAAGCAAGCACAAGACCCATAATAGAGGTTACAACAAATGGATGTGTATTAAAAAATTCCATGTGTCTTTTTAAGGCATCTTGTAAATCTTTTTTATTATCTTTAAAGATTTTTGTTAATCCAGGTAAGATAGAAAATGCCCACCCACAAGCTTGCATTCTTTCATAGTTAAAAGATGCTTGTAGGAACATGGATCTAAAAGCCATATTATTTAATTCTTTTTTTGTAATAAGTTGTTTAGATTCCATCTTCTTCTCCTTGTGCTACTTTTGTTGAATTTTGACTACCTAGTTCTTGAGCAAGGTAAAATTCTATCAAAGCAATAATTACAGCAATACCTGCTACAGGTAGAATAGGAGCATTAAAAAAAGTTACTAAAATAAAACCAAGAGCTAGATAAATAGCATAACGTTTAGAAAACATAATTTTTAAGAGAATAGCAAGTCCAACAGCAGTAAGCATACCACCACCAACAGACAATCCTCTTGTGATCCACTCAGGTAATTGAGCAATTAAATCGGCACTTTTGGTACCACCAATGGTGATTAATGTTGCTACTATTCCATACATAATAAATAAAACAAGCATTCCAAAGTAGTTTGCTCTAGGAATTGATTTAAGACCATTTCCAGCTTCAATATCTGTGTCTACTTTATGCATTACGGGAACAAACATTGTAAAGTATAAAGTAATTAAACTTTGCATAAATACTGCAAAAGGTATCGCAATACCTACTGCCGCTTGTGCATCTAAGCCTGAAGTTATTGCTAGTACTGTTCCAGCAACACCACCAATAACTACATTAGGTGGCTGAGCTCCACCCACTGGCATTGCTCCTAATAAAATAAGCTCTAAAGTTGCTCCTGTGATTAATCCTGTAGGAATATCACCTAAAATGATTCCTATTATTAATCCTGAAAATAATGGTCTGTGAATATGAAGTAATCCATCAAAAAGATCAATTCCTGCTATGCCTGTCCAAATAGCGATTAATACTATTTGTAGAATTGTTGGTTCCATATTATTCTCCTTTTAAAATATTGTTTATTTCTAATATTAATTTAATGTAATTTAATTTGCTCTTTCGGATCTACAGGTAATTGTTGAAATTCAATAGTTACACCAAGATCCATTAATTCTTGTAAGGCTTGAATCTCTTCTTTACTTGCAAATGCTGCTTTAGCAATAGGTGTTTTATCTCCACCACCATGCATATTTCCTATATTGATATATTCAATAGGAACATTATTTTGTTTAAGCCATAAGGCATCAATTGGATTATCCACAACCATAAAAATATATTGAGAATCAGAAGCTTTGTGAATAACATCTGCTGTTTTTTGTAAAGAAAAAAATCGTACTTGAATATGAGGTGGAATAATAGTACTCATAAGATCTTGTCTCATAGTATTAGTGGAAACATCATCATTAGCTACTAATACTAAATTAGCTTTTGTATGTTGAATCCAAGAAGTTGCAACTTGACCATGAATTAATCTATTATCAATACGTACAAGGTTAATATTTGGCATCGTATGCTCCTAATAATATAATTGAATTAGTTATTTATTATGATATTGGTATATATTTACTCCTTGGACAACTCTATTAATAGTACCTGAAGCACTTGGAGCATCTGGAGAAAGACCAAGGTGAAGACTTTTAAAAAATCCTATCATTTGACAAATAGCAATTGCTGGAAATAACTGAAAAAAATCATCTAATTTTTCTGTAGGACAAGTGATCATATTAGGGAAAGATACTTGATTAGGATTATGTCCAATAACAATATATGCAAAGCCTTGAGATTTTGCTTTTAATTCTTTGAGCATATCGATTTCGTATTGTCGTATATAAGGATCACTAGATAAAATAGCTACAACGATTGTATTTGGAGTGACAAATACCTGAGGACCATGTCTGAGTCCTAAGAAGGAGTCAATTCTTGTTACTACTTGTCCATCAGTCATTTCTAATATTTTAAGATGAGCTTCTGTTAAGAATCCTTGAGCATCAGAGCTTCCCAAAAATTGGATTCGATCAATATTAGAATTGGA
>JBOFDR010000299.1:0-2013 GCA_051647205.1 Brevinema sp.
ATATTTCTTGGGTAAATTGAGGAAAAACGAAGAAATGTGTTGTTATTTGCAGCATTATCAATAAAATAAATCATTACGAGGGTATATTATGGCAAATTTTTCATCATCCCAAATCAGCGACATGATTTCAAGAAGGAAGTATGAAGTCAAACGCGGCGACACTTTGTCAGAATTGGCGGATAGTTTTATGAAGGTTTTTCCAACGATGAACAGGTTTTCGAGATCGAATATCGAAGACATGATCTTCAATGAGAATTCTGGGATCATTTTTGCCGATGCGACCGAAATTGTGGGGAATATATGAAGACAATATTCAGAAATATGTCAGGTTCGTATTTACCGAAAAGTCTGCCCATGCCGATGAGTCCGAGTTCTTCATCAAACAGCGACCATAGAAAGCTAATGGAAAAAATCAAGAGAAATCTCAGTGGTCAAATGGTCACAACAAATCAAATAACGGAAGCATTCTTTAAGATGATGGGTGATTCTTATACTTCTAGTCAAGTTCAAGATTTAGCAATTAAACTAGAGAAGGAAAACGGTACCTGTCCTTGTGCTGTTCTAAGGAATAAGATAGTACAATTAAGTTGTAAATGTTTTGAGGAGTGTTATTGTGGGTAATAATGTATATATTGTTAATAAAATAGACAGTATCATGGGTTTAAAAAGATTAATAAAAATAAAAAAATATCCGTTTAAAGTGTTTTTAAATGGAAAAGAGATCAAAGATAACGAAACCATCAAAGAAGGTGATACAATAGTCAATATTGATAAAGTAGAGGGAGAAGTTTATAAATTTCAATCAGATATTAGTTGGTTTGGTGTAGATAGTACATTGAAAATTAACATTATTCAAGCAATGTGTGAACTCTATTGCGATTATAAGATGAGAGGAAAGTCTTGGACAATATTAGAAATATCAAGTGCTTATAGAAATGCAAAAAATCAAGCTAGAGTTATGATAGATACATATATCGATCAAGGACGACGTAAAATGTCAGAAATATATGCGTCTAGATGGGACAATGCAGTAGATTTGATATCTAATTTATATTATGATGGAAATCATTTGAGTTGTAAGGGTATAAATATAGAAGGAATACCACACCCTTGTGAGCATGGTTCAATTAGTTCTTGTAAAGCTACAGAACAAAAATCATTATTAAATCGTTTACCATCAAATGAACAGAGTGTTTTTACTGGAAATATTGATTTGAAAAATAATAAAGATGAAGCAAAAAATATTTTAGAAGTTTGGATTAACATATCAAATGTGTTATCAAATCATACAGAAAGAAAAGCTGTAGATTTTAGCAAAAATAACTATAGTCAGCATAGCGACTTTGATAAAATTTTACGAAAGGATTATAGGTTAAAAGCAAATGAACCTTACCCAGCAGGTAATTTTCATGTTGAACCAATATAAATAATTATGGGTTTACTATGATTAAATCACCATCATTATAGTATAAAATAGGCATATAAAAAGTATCATCACCGAAGATCCCTTTTGCAGGAATACTAAATTCTTGTTTATGTTTATTAGTATATGTTCGGTAAGTAGAAATATCTATAGTACCATCAGTATATTTTGTAACATTGCTTATTTCTGCAGGATATATAGGAGGGGTAGTGTTAGTGATCATCTTATAGGGGTGATTGTATTCTCCATCATTAGTGTAGGTCATTTCTTCATAAATAGAAGTATCCCAAAATGTGAGTTGTTTAATATAATAGACTTGATTGGTTGGATCAAGATAGACACGTTCTAAAGGAGAAGAAAGATCTCCAATATAGAGGAGAGGAGCTCCTGTATTAGTAAAAATTTCTTGATAATTAGAATAAAAAACTGGTTCAATTTGATTGGGATTATTAAGAGCATAGACAAAATTAGTATTTGTAATAGGATGACAAAAGGTGCGTTTATTGGTAACAAGATAATAAGCATTGTTATTAGAATCCCAGTAAACAGCTTCATAGGTAGCTTTTTCAAGATATCGTTTTAAAATATAT
>JBOFDR010000300.1:0-2060 GCA_051647205.1 Brevinema sp.
ACATTAAAGTGACGATACAAATTATCCAGTTTGGTAATTTCTTTTTTAATTAAATATTTTTGAATTCGCTCAATCAAGTGAAGCTCCTTGTTATACAGGTTGTTATAAACAACAATAACTAGTATCTTTTCAGATACTAGCTACCGTTAATTATAAATATTTTTTATTCAACAATTTCTTCCACACTACTTAGAGAAGAAATTTGATCTGAAACACCGTAGTTTTTTTGAATTTTAGCCATTAATTTATCTAATGCTTTTTCATTCCAAACAACATGATATTTTTCATCCAATGTTGAACGATATGTTTCTTGAATCATTCTCGCTCTATCAGAAATTATTCTTTGTTTTATTTCGTCTTTAGCTTCAGCAAAAGTTGCGTATATTGGTTGATCTTGATCATTAAATCCAGTAATAGGACGTTGTTCTACAGGCTGTTCATTATAAGCTTTTCTCGCTTCTTGATCAGTAATATTAGTAACAAGATCTTTGAAGACAATGTCGGATAAAATAGGCACAGCAGTTTGGAAAGCTAGACTTCTCATTTCAGCGTCTTGAATCTTCTTAAATTTGTGAGTATTTTTAATACTTGATTTATAACCTTTTAGAGTAAGAGCTAAATTATAAAGCAATTGACTAGGTTTTGTCATATCTACAGGAGAAATAAAACCTTTAATCATCGTTTCAAAATCAGCAGTTACACCTACAGGAACAAGTCCTTGAGCTTGCATAGGTAATAACAGATCATCAAAACTATATTTTTTACCAAAAATTGTTACAATTTTAGTTTGTGTAGGAAATTCTGAGATCAAGTTGGTTTTATTTCCTACAATCATTTTATCTTCAAGAATTGAGAAATTTATCTTAATATTTTTATTAAAGTATGCTGTAAGCATCTTATCTGTAGCTACATAAATATTGTTTTCTTGAGCTTCTTCAAAAGTAATAGTTTTTGCTTTTTCTTCAATATAAAGAATATATTTTCCAAACTTCCCTTCAATAATTTGAGGATACAGACCTTTTACTTTTTTCTTAAAAAGAACATCATCAATATCAGTACGCATACCTTTCTGTACATAACCAAGATCACCACCAGTTTGTGCACCAATAGGTTCTTCTGAATATTGTTTTGCACTTAGGGTAAAATCATCAATAATATTAGAAGATGCTTTTAATTGCTCCAAAATTTGCTCTGGTGTTGTTTTAGTTGGTTCATCAGTGACTATCGTACCCTCAACTTTATTCGTAAACATAATTTGGTATACTTTTGCCACATCAATCTTACTTTTGTTAATAATCTTTGAAATCTGTTCTTTTCCAGCTTCAGAAGCTAAATAGTAAGGAAGTAAGAGTTTTTGTTGTTTGATACTATCAAGATAAAGTTCATCCTGTAAAAAATTAGAAACCTGTGCAGCTTCCATAATATAAAGTTCAATATCTACAATAGATGACGCGATTATTTTTTTAAATAATTCTCGATCACTAGCAAAACTAGCTATTTGTTCTGGTGTTGCACCAGAAAAACTGGATTCTAATCTTTCAAGAGCTTGCTTAAAAGAAACATCAACCGTTTTTGCTGATAGATCCTTATAACTAACAATTTTTTGGTTTGAGCTACATGAAACGACTAATAAAGTACTTACACATAGGATAGTATGTTTGATAAAATGCACTTTAGTTCCTCCTAAACATTTTATAAAAATTAATATTTCTAAAAATATTTTACACGCTTTTTTTATTTAAATCAACTTTTAGACAAAGCTGTATTATTTGCAAATTAGTTAAAAATAATGTAAAATATACAATGAGTATATCTTCATACTAAAGATAAGGAGTTATTAATGATTAAATTATCACTGTATGACTTTGATCGTACGATTTATAATGGTGATACTGGTATAGAACTTCTCAAATTTTTATTCAAATACCATCCTAAAAAATCCTTTCCCTATTTAGGACAGATAGCTATTATATTGATTGGGTATACTCTAAAAATCATTGATACAAAATATTTTAAAGAAAATATTTATAAACTTATCACTCAATATTCTCTTTTAGAAT
>JBOFDR010000301.1:0-13630 GCA_051647205.1 Brevinema sp.
ATGAAGCACTACTCAAAGCAAAAGAAAAACTAGGTATCGCTACTTCTAGTCCTTCTTTGTTGTCTGCTGAACAAGATGGGCGAATCACTCGTTGGAGACCATTATCTGTATCACGAGATGAGATAAACAAATTTAAGAAAAATACATAGGGATTTTTACTCATGATTAAATATTTATCATATGTGATGCTCTTTTTAGGCATACATAACCATCTCTTCTCGCAATTTAATCCTAATTCCTTTCAACAATATATTACTAATACCCATACGAGTAATAACAACGATGTTATTCATGAATTACCAGAATATCATAGTTATATTAATTGGACAAAAGGACAATTAATTGCTGAGTCACAATTTCCTGTTACCTATACTGATCCCAATATTGGTCGTAATGTGACTACTTTATCTCAAGCTCTTAAAACACAACTAATTGATTTTATATTCTCTGCACTAAAAAAAGTTCAGGTTTCTTCTATATTTTTTGTTGAAGATTATTTTAAAAGAGATAAGCAAGTTGAGATAAAAATTCTTTCTATGCTCTTATCTCTTAATATTCAAAATAACTCTATGAAAGATTCTTATGTTCGTGGACAGATGGTTTTTCCATTATATGGATCAAACAGTCTCTCCGAGCCATTTTTTCGCAATATTAAAACTCTTTCTGTTACTAATTATCTTCAAAAAGAAATAGTGAGTTCTGTATTTTTTGATACTTTAATTATTGATATGGTTATGTTTGAAAAATTTAATCCTTCTTTAATGACAAAAATTACTGATCAAAATCGTACTGTTCTACATAGTATAGAAACTATTAATAATGCCGTACTACTCAAACAAGGACCAGTACATTTTGTTAGTTCTTTAAAAGAAGCTTTTCGCCATCCTTCTCGTGGTAAGAATGTTGCTTATATCCTACCAGAAAATATTTCTGGTGTTTTTTCTTCTGATATTGTTCTTTTTAATAATGATGCAAAAAAGATCTTTTCTCAACAACGAACAATCAATGCTCTTCGCAATGGAAATGTGATAGTTGTAGTTTCTGCCGATAGGAAAAAATAAGTGCTATTAAATTTTGATGGTCGCCATATTAGATCATTTGAAACAAAAGATAATTTTCTTTCTTTTGTTTCTTTTGAAGATGAACTAAAAGAACTAGCTCCCTATCTTTTTACTTTATCTGCTGATATTACTATTTCTCCAACTACTCTTCAAAAATGTTATCAACTTGCTTCTGCTCAAAAAAATCATCACTATTCTTTATCTATTTTTTACGATTCGGATCTTAAATTTGTCTTTCAAAGGAATGATTCTTCTGATACCTATAAAATGTCACATGAGAGATTTAAATATTGGCAAGAGCAATTTTATAGGATATCTCAAGAATTTACTCTTTATCACATAGTAGGTATCAGAGCACATCATATCGATATTATTATTAATTTTTTTGAAGAACTAGAACTAAAGATACCAGATTATTATTTTTTATGCGATGTGATTTATGAAGATAAATATATCTATATCCCTTTTGAGTTTTTAAATCATCGTTTTTTAACACAACATGTCGTTAAAAAACAAAAAAATAGTATCCATGCTCGATCAAATATTCATTCATTTGGAATGTATTTTGATCCTGATCTAGAGGGTTCTTATCCTGAATCTCTTAAAGTACTGAAATTACTTGAAATGAGAAATTTTCAGCTCAATCAAAAAACTCCTAATATTATGTTTGTTTCAGCTCATGGAATAATTGACGAGGGATTATCTTTATTACAAAATCAAACACTAGAAGCAATCATCAAAGATTTACCAAATCCTGAGCTTATAGTATTTAATTCTTGTTTACTTTCCCAAGAAGGGACAGGTATTATCGAATATTTTATAAAAAATAATACAGATATTATTGCGTCTCCTTTTTATGTCCCTATGGAAAAGACGATTTTTCCAGCACTGTTACGATTTTTTTCAATAAAAGGTGATTTTTTCACTATTTTTGCTGTAGCTAATCTTTTTAATTCTACTCTCTCAAAATATTTTCGATATATTACAACAAAAACACCCTAATAAAGGGTGTTTTTTGATTTATTGGTTTGCTTTTACTTCAATGTTTTTGATACTTAGATCAAGTAGTTGTTGAGGATCTACTACGGAAGGAGCATCCATGAGCATACAAGTAGCTTTTTGAGTTTTAGGGAAGGCAATAACATCTCTAATGGAATCTAACTCTTGAAACATCATGACTAAACGATCTAATCCTAATGCTATCCCTCCATGAGGTGGTGCTCCATAAGCTAGAGCATCAAGTAAAAATCCAAATTTCTCCTGAGCTTCTTCATGAGAAATGTTAAGTAGCTGGAATATAGTGTTCTGCATTTCGGAAGAGGCAATACGAATCGACCCACCACCTAACTCTGTTCCATTACAGATAACATCATAGGCATTAGCACGGACAGTAGCTGTATCAGATTGAAGTTTATCTATATCTTCTTCTTTAGGAGAAGTAAATGGATGGTGGACTGATGACCAGCGATTATTTTCTTCATCACGTTCAAATAATGGAAAGTCAACAACCCAAAGAAATGAAAATTTATCTTTAGGTCTGAGCCCAAAGCGATCCCCTACTTCTAAGCGTAGATTACCAATAGCATCGTAAACCAGTTTATCTTTAGGATCTGCAATAAATAATAATGTATATCCATTGTTAGCACCTGTTTTTGAGATTAGTTTTTCTTGAATATCTGTAGAGAAGTATTTGACAATATTGGATTCTAAGACATTATCTTTAACACGCATCCATGCCATACCTTTGGCACCGTAATTACCAACATAAGCAATAAGTTCATCAAGATCTTTACGTGATAATTGATCCCCGTTAGGAACTGGGAGACATTTAACCATACCACCTTTAGCTGTGACGTTGGTAAAGACTGAGAATTCAGAATCTTTCACAATATCACTAACGTCTACAATCTCCATTTCAAATCGTAAATCAGGTCTATCGACACCATATTTATCCATAGCATCTTTATAAGTCATACGGGGAAAAGGAGTGGAGATATCTTTTTGGTAGATATCTTTCATTATTTTAGTAAGCATTTCTTCGATTAGTGTTTGAATATCAAGAGCTGTCATAAAAGATGTTTCAATATCCAGTTGAGTAAATTCTGGCTGTCTATCAGCACGAAGATCTTCGTCACGGAAACAACGAGCAATTTGATAGTATCTCTCGATACCACCTACCATTAGGAGTTGTTTGAAGATCTGAGGGGATTGTGGAAGAGCAAAATAAGTACCTTTGTTTACACGAGAAGGTACCAAGAAATCTCTTGCCCCTTCCGGTGTAGATTTGGTTAGGATTGGTGTTTCTACTTCTAAAAAATTATACTGCTGCATTGTAGATCTAATACTATTAGTAATAAGAGATCTTTTGAGGAGATTGTCATACATAAAAGGAGATCTAATGTCTAAGTAACGATATTTGAGGCGAGCTTCTTCATTGATGTTTTCTCCATTGATATCAAAGGGTGGTGTTTTTGATTTATTAAAAATAAACAATTCTGTACAAGAAAGTTCATATCTTCCTGTAGCAATACGATTGTTTTCTAATCCTTCAGCTCTTTGATGGAGTAGACCTTTAGCTCCGATAACATCTTCACGGCGGAGTGTTTTTGCGAGTTCGTGGGCCTTTGGGTTGTCTTTAGGATCAAAAACAAGCTGAATAACACCACTTCTATCACGAAGGTCAATAAATACTAAGTCGCCATGATCTCGATAATTATTTACCCAACCATTAACAATGATTTCTTTTGATAAATATTTATCTTCTGTAATCTCACCGCAAAATAAGGTTCTTTTTTTGTCTTGTGATAAAAGCATGGCGATTGCCTCCTGATGTCTCTTGTGAGATACATTATACTATAAAATGTCTTTGATTGCAAAAATTTATGAGAATTTCTTTTGATAAGTAATGGTATGTGGGAAGAATTTGTAAAAGTATTGAAAAAAATGAATAATTATTATATACTATAAAGATATATATTTGATAGGTGCCTTGTTTATGGATAAATTAATGCCTATTGTGGCGATTGTTGGTCGTCCCAATACGGGAAAATCTTCACTTTTTAACTACTTGGTAGGTCAACGCAAATCTATTGTCGATCCTGTTGAAGGGGTCACAAGAGATATTATTTCGGGAACATCTTCACACAAGCAATACCCTAGATTTATGGTGTGGGATACAGCCGGTTATTTAGAAACAGAAAATGTTATAGATAGTTTAGCACAGAAAAAAATTGCTTATGCTGTTCAGCATGCAGATATTGTTTTACTTGTTGTAGATGCACAAAATCCTCACCCTTTGGATGATGAGCTTGCTTTGATTATTAAAAAAGAGAATCGGGAAGCGATTGTTGTTGCAAATAAAGCTGATAATAGATCTCTTGCACAAACAAGTGGTGAATTTTATGCTTTAGGATTTGAACAAATGGTTCCGATTTCTGTGATTCAAAAAACAGGATTGTCCACACTTCTTGAAACCATCGAAGAGAAGATGTTTAATCTTGAGGATGTCTTTGCAGGTGATTCTGAAGAGGTAGAAGCTACCGATGAAGTGCGTATTGCGATTATTGGTCGTCCTAATGCCGGCAAATCACAACTTCTTAACACCTTGCTTGGTTATGATAGAATGATTGTTAGTGAGATTGCAGGAACCACCCGTGATGCGACGGATGAGATTATTTTTCATCAAAATCGAAAAATTCGTATAACAGATACCGCTGGTATCAAGCGTAACGCGAAAATTAAAGATGATATCGAGTATTATGCTACTGTCCGTTCTGCACAAGCAATTGAACACGCTGAAGTAGCGATTTTGCTTATTGATGCACATGCTTCTCTTGATGAAATGAGACGTCATGATAAAATTCTTGCAAGTATGGTACAAGATAAAAAACGTGCTATGATTTTTGCGCTCAATAAATGGGATCTCTTAAAACCAGAAGAAAATAACGGAAAAGAAAATCAAGAACTTATGAAAACGATGGAATTAAAAATTCGTCGTGCCTTACCTGAATTTGAGCATGTTCCTTTGTGTTTTATTTCAGGGAAAGAAAATTATAAAACTGATAAACTTCTTGAAACGGCTATTAAAGTGCGTGATGATTTCCATTATCGAACTGTAACAGGAACATTAAATAAATGGCTTTCTGAGAACTTCATTGAATATGAGGGTGATAAAGCAGCTTCACGTCTTAAAATTTATTACGCTTCTCAGGTATATACAGCACCACCACGATTTGTTTTTTTCATCAACAAAAAAGACCATCTCCGAAAAGATTTCCCAAGATTTTTAGAAAAAAAACTACGTGTGGCTTTTGAATTTTCTGGTGTACCTATCACAATGACCTTCAGAGAACGTGATGAAGAAAGACCTGGAAGAAAAAGCGCAAGAAATTCTTCAAAGAGTTCAGTAAAAAGTACAAAAACATTTAGAGAACATGGTGAAGAGAGATCTGAAAGCTATGATTCCAAAAATTCTTCAAAAAGCTTATCTAGTTTTAGAAAATCTCATAAAGAAACATCTAAAAGTAAAAGTGCAAAAAATACACTTAATAGCTCATATAAAAATCAATACAAAAAATCATCTGAAAAATAGAGGAAATCATGCTTAAAAAAGGCGACAAAGCACCTAGTTTTAATCTTCCTAAGATTGATGGAACTATGTTATCATCTAACGAATACCAAAATAAATGCTATATTCTCTATTTCTATCCAAAAGATAATACACCAGGTTGTACTAAACAAGCAACAGAATTTAGTCATTTAATGACAGAATTTAAAGAATTGGGTGTGGATATTATTGGTGTTAACGCTGATTCTATAGAATCTCATCAAAATTTTTGTCATAAACACACTCTTGAAGTAATTTTGTTATCAGATCCAGAAAAACAACTTCTTCAAGCTTATAAGGTTTGGGGTGAGAAAAAGTTTATGGATAAAATATATGAAGGGCTTATTCGTAGCACCTTTATTATTAATCCTCAGGGTATCATTGAAGAAACCATGTACAATGTCAAAGTAGCTGGTCATGCAGACCGTGTCCTGAAAAACATAAAAAAGATTTTGAACCACAAGTCTTAAGGCAGGTTTTATGAAAATAGTCTTACCGTTAGCTGGAAAAGGCTCAAGGCTTCTCCCTCACACAAACAATACTCCTAAACCATTAATGTATATTGCTGGAGCAACGATTTTAGATCACTTATTATCTAAACTGCTTCCACTAAATCCTACAGAATTTGTTTTTATTGTAGGATATTTAAAAGAACAGATTATTCAACATATTTCTATACATTACCCTGATCTTCCTGTGCGTTTTATTGAACAAATTAATCCTCAGGGTCTAGGCCATGCCATCTATCAAGCTCGAGATGCCTTTTCTAAAGATGAAGATATGATGGTTGTGCTTGGAGATCAGACTTTTATAGTTCCTTGGGAGCAACTGATAGATTCTGATTCTAATGTTCTTTGTGTTACGAAAGTAGAAAAACCTTCTCATTTTGGAGTAGTTTTAATTGATCAAGATGATATTGTGCTTGATATGGAAGAAAAACCAGAACATCCTAAAAGCGATCTAGTAATATCAGGAATCTATTATTTTCCTTCAGCTCAAGCTGTTTTTTCTACTATTGCTCATCAAATGACTAAAGATATTCGTACTAAAGGTGAGATCCAAATTACCGATTCAATGCGAATTATGATGGAATCTGGAGAAATATTTAAGGCAGTAGAGATTAGCGAGTGGAATGATTGTGGTAATCATGATGACCTTCTTTCTGCAAATAAAACTATCCTAAAAGAGAATGCTAATCACAAATCTTTTGATTCTGACGTAACAATTTTAGAACCTGTGTACATTCATCCTAGTGTAGAGATTTTTAATAGTACCATTGGTCCTAATGTCTCCATTGATGGAGGTTGTGTTATACATAATTCAGAGATTTCAAACACCATCCTTAATAAAAATATAGAGATTAAAGATTCAAAGGTCAGAGATTCTTATTTAGGAGCTAATCTTATTCTTATGAATACTCAAAATCTTCATAATCATCTCATATAAAAATCATCAAAAAGACCTCCATACTAGGAGGTCTTTTTATTATAACTGTAGTATTATAATACGATACTTTTTTTAATCACGATAAATTGCAAATTTGGAAAATCGGGGTGATTTTTTGCGATTTCAAGATATTTTTTGAATAAAATAGGATCATGTTTTTTATAATAGAGTAATGCTTTTTCTAAAGTTCTTAAATATCTTTTTATAATATAGGGAGCTTTTGTTTTTAATAATGCTTTTTCATATAAGGTTAGAGATTTGCTAAAATTAGATTGGTATTCTTCAAACTTTGCATAAGTATATAAGTGATAATAGCTTTTTATGTTGATCTTATCAAAATAAAAACGAGCTTTATTACTATTTTTTAGAAAATCATAATTCTGAGCAATTAAAAAATAGAGATTGTTACGTCGATAGCTATTTTTTTCATTTTTGAGAATATCAAAAAATAATTCATTACTTCTGAAATAATTTCCTGTTTGATGGAGAAATTTTGCAAAATAGTAGCTCATTGTAGGATTGTTGATCCAAAGTTGAGGATTTTTTTCTAAGATTTTAACAGCAAGATCGGGTCGACGGCTATATTTTTTAAGATCAAATTCAAGACTCCAAGCGATATTAAAAATAAGAATATTAAGTAAAAATAAGATTTTCTGTTTCATCAAATGCCACGCTAACAATTTTAGAACAACCCTGCTCTTCCATTGTTACCCCAAAAAGCACATCACAAACTTCAAGTGTTGATTTAGAGTGGGAAACAACGACAAACTGACTTGTTCCTCTAAATTGAACCAACATTCTTTTATATCGATCGATATTTTCATCATCGAGAGGAGCATCCATCTCGTCAAGAATCACAAAGGGAGTAGGTTTTAATTCTAAAATAGAAAAAATAACTGCAATCGCAACCATTGCACGTTGTCCACCAGACAAAAGACTTACGTTTTGGAATTTTTGACCAGGGGGTTCAGCCATAATATCAATTCCTGATCTTAGAGGATCGCTTTTGTCTTTTAGAATTAGGTCAGCACGACCGCCATCAAATAATTCTGAGAATAATCGCTTGAATGCTTTTCTGATATCTTCAAAAGCTTGTAAAAATCGTTCAGCAGATTCTTTGTTTGTATCATTAATGAGTTGCTCTGTATCTGAGGCCGCAGATTCAATATCTTCTTTTTGGAATATAAGATTAGTAAATTTTTCTTTGGTGCTTTGAAATTGTTCAATCGCAAGAAGATTTACGTTTCCTAACTCATTAAGACGATCTCTAAACTCACGGATTTGATTATTTAAAAACTCTGTTGTTTCGTGTTTTTCAAGAACGATCTCTCCATCATTTAGTTTGAATTGTTCAAAAATACGGTCTTTAATACTTGCAAGTATATCTTTTTTTTCAAAAATAGATCCTGAAATATCTTCTTTTCTAACAGTTAACTTAGTGTATTGTTCTACAGAATCTTTGTGCATTTGTTCAAGACTTTTTTTTGCATGGCGAAGATCATTGATTTCCTCAGCATTCTTTTTCATTTGATCTTGAATTTTTGTTAGTTCAGGATTTAGTTCGTTTTGTTCAATTTCTAAATCTTTAATTTCTTCTTCAAGATTTTTTAGAGTTTTTGTCATATTAAATTTATCAGATTCAAAATTCTGAATCTGGCGTTGTAAATCAGTAATCCGATCTTCTAGGGATTTAATATCAGCTTTGAGTCCACGAGACTGTGTTTCAGCATTGTTATAGTTAATACGTGCATTGGTAAGTTCTTCCTGCATGCTCATATATGTATGTCTCAAAGCTCCGTGTCTTTGATCATAATAATTAATCGCTTCTTCCGCTTTATCCAAACGATCACTCAAGCTTTCCATCTCTTTTTGAAGTTTTTCAAAATGTGTTGTCACTATTGTTAGGTGATTTTTTCCATCGAGTACAGTTTTCATTGCTTTGTTGTGTTCTCGTTCAGATGTTTTAGCAAGCGATTGCAGCTCTGTTAGTTTTTGAAAAATGGTAGATTCTTGAATTCCCAAATTATCAATGCTTTCTCTTAGAAAAGTTATTTTTATACGTTTTTCTGTAATTTTAGTACTTATATGATCAATTTCGTTGGCAAAAGTAATTTTTTCCGAAAATGCTCCACCTTCTCCAAAAATATGCCCTAATAATTTTTCATAAGCTTCGTCATTTTCTTTGAGGACAGATTTTAATTGATCTAAAGAAGATAAATCTAAGACTTTTTTTTCAGCAGCCATAGACTCTAAAATATTCAAAATCGTGGACAAGCGTTCCTTTCTTCTTGATAAGCCTTGATTAAAAGTTTTCAGATTTTCTATTTGTTCATCAATAGTTTTAAGAATTTTTTGGTCACAACTTTTAGATGCTGCCATTGATTGATTCAGTGCTTTTTCTAAAGAAATAATCATTGATTCTTCTTCTTTTAATTGATCAACAAGGGTATTCTTTTCTGAAGAGAGATTGTTTTTTTGATTTTCAATATTCGTAATCTCATTTTGCAGTTTATGAATTTCTTTTTCTTCTTCTTGAATAACAATACTTTTTGATTTTATTTCTTCATTAAGACGTAGTATTGTGGATTCTGCGACAAAACTTTGCCCTTTTAATTCAGCGATATTTTTTCTTAAGGTGTCAATATCATTTCTGTTTAATGCTTTGGTAAAACCTATTTGTTGAGACAGGGTAAGAAGTTCTGTTTCGAGGAGTTCTGTTTGTGTTTTGAGATCTTGTTGTTTTTTTTCTGCGGAGTCAAGGATTTGTTTTGCGTGATTTTGTTTTTTTTCGGCATCAGAAAGTGCGTCTTGTTTTTCGGAAAGAGTATCTTCCCACTCTTCGATTCTTTCAAAATCTTGCTTAGCACGTAGTTCTAGTTCATGTAAACGAGATTTACTGTCTACAAGATTTTGTTTGATCATTTCATAACGAGTACGAGATTCGGCCAGTTCTTTTTGTAAACGAATATATTTTTCATTCATATGTCCAAATAATCGCTCTTTATCTCCAAGAGACTCATCATTAAGACCAATCTGTTTTTCAATATCGTTGAGTTGATCGGTGAGAGGAGAGAGAGCTTCTACAATTTTAGCGATTTCTTCTTCACGTCGAGCGATATCACGCTTCATATTTTCAATACGAGATACCTCAAACTTAACTTCTAATTTTTTCAGTTCTGTATTTAGAGCATTATAGTTTTCAGCATCTTGTGCTTGAGTTTCAAGAGTAATGATTTCTTTTTCAAGACGATCGATAGTTTCTTGAAGACGTTCTAAATTTTCACGGGCTTGTGATAATTTTTTTTCTGCTTCTTCTTTACGAAATTTAAATTTAGAGATTCCTGCAAAATCTTCAAATAAAATACGACGCTCTTCTGCAGATTCTGATAAAAGACGATCGATTTTTCCTTGCTCAAAGATTGCATAAGAGTCACGACCAACCCCAGTGTCTAAAAATAATTCTGTCGTGTCTTTGAGGCGAGAGCGAACTCCATTCACAAAATATTGCCCTTCACCTGATCTAAATACACGACGTCCAATAGATATTTCTGGAAATTCAAGGGGGAGCCAATTTAATTCATTATTAAAAGTTAAGCTAACATCAGCCATACCTGCAGCAGAACGGTGTTTAGTCCCTGCAAAAATAATATCTTGCATTTTTTCACCACGAAGGGAGCGAGCACTTTGTTCGCCAAGTACCCACTTCATTGATTCAACAACATTAGATTTACCACATCCATTTGGACCTACAATACCTGTAATTCCTTCAGAAAATTCAATGTATGTTTTTTTACCAAAGGATTTAAATCCAGATATTTCTAGTGATTGCAAATAAACAGCCATACAACCTCTTCTATATAGAGTATTCTTATTATACTATAAATATGTTAGATTTGTAAAGCAGTAAAATTTCTATAAGTATTAAAAATTACTTTGATAAAACTTTAAGTGCTTATATTATATAGATTTATAAAAATATTATATAGTTTATAGTGTTTATGACGATAATTTTATGAATCATTTGTAATTTTTAACCAAAGAGTCGTAAAAGTAAAATTATTAAATATAATATGTATGATGATAGTGCTACTAAGTGAATTTTTTGTGCAATTTAACATTCAAATAACTATTATAATAGGAGTATTTACAATGAAAGAATCTATTTATTTGTTATTATGCACCTTATTCACTTATGCATTATTACACAGTTTATCCTGTTAATTCATAAAGAAAATAGTATTTCTCAATTTGTTATGAGAATATTTATTATAATAACAGATTGACTATATTATTATTTTTGATATAGTAATAGGATAACGGGCTGTATCGCAGTTTGGTCTAGCGAACTACCTTGGGGTGGTAGGGGTCGGAAGTTCAAATCTTCTCAGTCCGAAAATATAAAAAACTCAGTATTATTTGCTGAGTTTTTTGTTTGTTTATATTACATATAATATATCAAGATAATAATATTCATTATAAAAAACACTAAAAAATTATAAAGTGTTTTATAAAGACTCCGACATATACATATAATATAATATAATATAATATAATTTTAAATTAGAGCATATTAAAAGATAATTTATATCTATATGTATACTTTTCTGGAGGAGTCCATGGAAAAATTTTTCTTAGGGACAATAAAAACCCTTGTATTTGTTTTTGGTATCTTGTTTGCAAGTAATACCATTAGCCTTTCTCACGCAATTTATGCACAAGAAGCCACACCTCAATTTTTGTATGGTATTGCTTCTTGGTATGGAGATGATTTTACAGGGAAACAAACAGCAAGTGGTGAGATCTACTCTCCATCGGCTTTAACAGCGGCACATCGTTCTTTACCTTTTGGAACCAGAGTTGAGCTTGAGAATCTTAGTAATGGTCGCAAAGTAGAGGTTATCATCAATGATAGAGGACCTGTTGCTCAAAATCGTATTTTAGATTTATCAAAACAAGCAGCTGAGGTTTTAGGCATGCTTGGAGATGGAACTACTTTTGTTAAAGCAACAATCTTAGAATTAGGTACATCGTTACCTTCTCCTATTCAACCACCAACTTCTCCTTTGGGACAAGATATCCCTCAAGGATTCAATCCCGAAGTACCTGCAACAATACCTGTTTCTAATCAAAATGCACTCTTAGATCAAGATCTTAATGCTTTATTTGCAGATGCTGAAGAAGAATTAAAATTCATGGATGATAACGATCTTGCAACCCAACCTTCTGATATTAAAACACAGGAATTACCTGGTCTCAACCAAACTCCTGCAGGTTTTAGTGATGCTAATAATGTCTTAATTGATGATCCTTTGAGCAATCTTACTCTAGGCGATGAAGAAGAGTTTGTTCCAGCACCTCTACCTCCTGATGCTGTTCTTAATACAGCTCCTAAGGCATTCAATGTTAATAGCATGGAAGATCCTTTTGCTGATCTTTTTGATGAAGTAGCAGACCCTTATGATTTCCAAAGAAATATTGTTTCTGAGGCTAGAGATACAGTTACTATTACTAATTTTTCAGTACCTATAACTAATATAATAACTCTTCCTGCTGCAGATGTTACACTCACCAACTTTGATTCCGCTAAATCAAGCACACATACCCCTCCTGCTCTTCCTAGTGAAATAAAAGGAGATAATTTTATCGTTCAAGTGGGTGCTTTCTCTAAACAAAAACTAGCGATGGATGTTTATGAAAAATTAAGACAAGCTGGACTCAACGCCTTTATTACCGATGTTAAAATTAAAGGTAAAAATTTGATCCGTGTACGTATTGGTTACTTCAAAACAATGGATGAAGCAATTTCTATATCACAGCGTATCACTGATCAATTCCAACTAGAAAATAGAATTATTAAAGTAGAATATTAAATTTTCAATAAAAAATCCCCTATATTAGGGGATTTTTTATTTATTTGTAATAAATGTAACGATTTCTTTGATTGTAGCCTCTTTGATAGGGTCAAAGTTCAAAATATCATGACGACTTCCTAAAATATCAGGGTTAAGTGGTGTGGAAAAAGTCACACGTTCTACATTAGGGATCTGAGTCATAATTTTATCAGAATTGCTGTAGGGAACTGTTTGATCATATTTTTCGTAGACTAGCAATGTGGGAATATCGATTTTATGCAGATGCTTAAAAGTCTCTCGAAGACCGAGATTAAAAGAATGAATAGTTAGGGCAAAGTACCAATCTTTCAAAGCAGGATCAGCTTGATTTGTTATAGCAATACCATGTTTTTTGCTAAAATGCATAAAACCTGAGAAAATAATTTGAAGATTTTTCTTAAGGCCAAGATCTTTATTAATGAGGTTGATCGGACTTGCTATAATAATAAGCTTTTTTAAAAATGGAAGACTAGGAGCAAGAGTCATTGCTAGCGATCCACCTTGTGAATGTCCGAGTAAAGTAACTTCATCGTAATTACCACTGTGTGCTAAGATTTTTTTTAAAGCAATTTTTAAAGAGTCTTCCCATTGGAATGGTTCTTGAGCGATAAGATCTTCTGTTGTTA
>JBOFDR010000302.1:0-3637 GCA_051647205.1 Brevinema sp.
CTCATTTGTGTTTCAAGCGCATCAAGCTGCGAACGAATTGTTGCATCAACATCTCCTGTTTCTGATTCAATATAAACACCACCAGGCTCTATCATAGGATCTTCAATAAATTTAAGCTCAGCTCTTTTTTCAATCATACTTACAAGATATTCTTTAAAAGAAATAGCATAATTAAAATCTTGTGGAGAAACACGGATAAAAATTGTCATTGTTCCTCGAAGTAATTCTAAAGCCGACTTAATATTTTCAACAACAATGTCTCTATTTTCGGAAGTCATTTTTTTAACAACTTTACCAACCATAGTTAACACAAGGTTAATAACTTGATTTTCACTATGGATTAAAATACGTTCTCTTTCACGTGCTGTTTCAGCAACCACTGTATGCAACCGATCAACAATATAAGAGATATCTGTTTTCCCATTTTCAAGTCCTGTATCGTATCCTGACTTAAGCCCTTCTTGTTCAGCTTGATTTTTAACATCAATAGCGTTTTGATGAGCTTTATAAATAATAGATTGAGATTCTTGCTCAGCATCGCTAAGAATCCTAGCAGCGTTATCGTTTGTTTGTTGGAGTAAAGTTTCTTTTTCTTGGAGAGATTGTTGTACTTTGTCAAAAGCGTGTTGTTCAGCCTCTTCCATTACTTTACGGGCTTCATCTTTTACTTTTGATAAAATTTGTTCTGCTTGTTCTTCAGAAAGTTTCCGGCGTGTTTGAATTTGACGTTCAAGATCAAGAATCTGTTCATTCATTTCATCGATACGCTGTCGAACAACTTGTTCTTCGTCAAATTGTGTATGGAAAGACTTAATAGGGACAGCAACCTTAGGGGATTGTTTGATAAAATATTGTCCTTTATGCAAGATTTTTGCATGAGGATCGAATGTTTGTTGACTCATAATCTCCCACCTTGATTAATATATTTTTTATACCACAAGATCATCGTCGCCACCTCTGGAGACAACAATTTCACCTTGTTCTTCAAGTTTACGAATAACAGCAACAATTTTTTGTTGTGTTTCTTCCACTTCTTTAAGACGAACAGGACCCATAAATTCCATATCATCCTTTAGCATTTGAGCTGCACGTTTGGACATATTTTTGAAAATCTTATCCTGCACTTCTGAATCAACAGATTTAAGAGCTTTAGAAAGATCATTATTATCAATATTACGCAACACTTTTTGGATACTTTTGTCGTCCAAGGTAATAATATCCTCGAAGACAAACATTTTCTTTTTGATTTCTTCTGCCAAATCTGGATCATCTTCTTCTAAGGTTTCAATAATATTTCTTTCTGTAGTTCTATCAGCATTGTTAATAATAGCAACAACAGTATCAATACCACCAGCAGATGTAAAGTCTTCACTACTGAGTGTAGACAGTTTACGTTCAAGCACACGTTCCACCTCACGTAGAATTTCTGGAGAAGTTCTATCCATAGTTGCAATACGACGCATAATATCTGCTTGTAAATCTGTATTTAATGAAGCTAAGATTAGTGATGCTTTATTAGGATCTAAATAAGATAAAATTAAGGCAATTGTCTGAGGATGTTCATTTTGAATAAAATTTACTAAATGGGCTGGATCAGTACGTCTAATAAAATCAAATGGTTTTGTTTGCAGGGAAGAGGTAAGTCGATTAATAATATCGACAGCTCTTTGAGTACCAACAGCTCTTTCAAGAACTTCTCTAGCATAGTCGATTCCACCACTCATAATAAAGTTTTGAGCCATCATGAGTTCTTGAAATTCCATTAAGACTATGTCTCTAGTTTCAGAATCCACATTATCAGCTCGAGCTAACTCAAAAGAAATTTCTTCAATTTCTTCTTCTTTTAAATGTTTAAGTACCTCTGAAGAAACTTCTGAACCAATACTGATCAAGAAAACAGCAACTTTTTCTTTTCCTGTTAATTGCTTTTTTTTTCGAACACTACTATTTTTCTCAGCGATTGCTTTTTCCGCAGCCATTTATAGCTCTCCGTATTTATCTTTTTTTATCATTAATATGCTTCTAATAACCATGTTCTGATTAACTTAGCTGTTTCCTGAGGATGTTCACGCACTGCATTAATGACACTCTCAAGCAGTTCATTAGACGCTCGCTCTTCCATTGATAATTCTAAGCCCGCTTGTTCCGCTTCTGATTGACGGAGAGAAGCTTCCCTCATGAGAGCTTGTTGTCGTAAACGTTCCTCTTCAAGACGTCTTCGTCTGACCTCGAGATAGGTGGTAATAATTCTATATAATAGCATCATTAGTATCAATGTTGCTAATGTAATAGCAGAGGTAATAATAACTCTTTGGATTAATAATTTTCTCCGTAAAATAGCATCTTCTAAGGCAAATTGAGCCGTACGATCAAATTTCAATCCACGAACAACAACCATATCTTGACGAGCAGCATTATAACCAACAGCACCTTGTACTAAAGCCTGATAATCTTTAAGTTCACTATCTGTTACATTAGTATACTCGCGCTGGATGGAGCCATTAGTAATAAGTTCTTGCCCATGTTTGTTTCTGAGAATTGTCCAAACACCATCAATAGCAACAGAAACACTGACTCTTTGAATATTATAAGGAGATTTTTTCTCTTGTGATTCACGAGATCCTGTTGTTACATTTTTGGTTACTTGATTTCTTTCATATTGATTAAAACGATCAATTTTATCTTTCAATCCGGGAGGAACATTGTCTTCTACACCTGCTGGCCCTTCAGGGATGTAAGAAGGCCCACGGTATTTTTCATCAACCTTATCTTGGCTGACAAGTACTTCTAAAACTTGTTCACTATCATCATAAGGAGTTAAAGGGTTATCTGGTTTTAATATTGTTGGTAAAAGCTCTTTAGAGGTAGATGTTTTACTATTCCAGTCAAACTCAATATCTGCAGAAACTAAAAAACGATCTTTAGGCAATGAAACACTTAACGCTTCTACAACACGAGCTGTATAACGAGCTCTTTCTCTTTCGATAACACGAAGTTGCTCTCTAGCGATACGGACTTGTTCATCTCCCTCATTAGGAACCAATAAATCAGAAAGAATCTCACCTTTATTATTGACAACAACAACGTTATCTTTACTAAGTTCAGGAATACCATAGGATACCAGATCAACAATCCCTTTAATCTTAGCTTTATTATTAGCAATATCTGAGTAAGGAGAAGGAGTAATCACTACAGAAGCTGTTACAGGTGTCTGCGAATCAGTGTATAGTTTTTGATCAGGAAAAGATATTTGAATACTTACCTCTTCAATATCAGTAAGTGTTTTAATATGTTTTGTCATCTCACCAATAATGGCACGTTGAAGATTAACATCGCGTTCAAAATCAGTAGTCGTAAAACGTTGTACATCAAATAATTCCCAGCCACGTACATTTTGAGGAATAATACCAGATTGACCAAGTTGCATACGAATTTTTTTGGCAGTTTCAGGATCATTTACCAAAATATATTGATCGTTCTTTGTATCAAAAGAAACACCCTGTTCTTGTAAAGCAAGGGTTACTTTGGCATAATCTTCAGGAGATAAAGGAGATTTATACAGCATTGTTGTTGAACCAAGATTACTAGCTAAACTTGAAACAAAAACTCCAGCAGCAAGAAGTGTTATCAAACCACC
>JBOFDR010000303.1:0-4136 GCA_051647205.1 Brevinema sp.
TAATGTAAAAAAACTTGTATACTTAGGAAGCTCTTGTGTATATTCTGATAACTCTCCCCAACCTATAAAAGAAGAATATTTATTAACAAACTCATTACATCCGAGTAATGAAGGCTACGCATTAGCAAAAATCTTAGGGATTAGATTATGTGCTTATTATCAAAAAGAACACAATCGAGATTTTATTGCTGTTTTACCATCCAATTTATATGGTCCAAATGATAATTATGATTCTGAAAATTCTCATGTTATTGCTGCTTTAATTCATCGATTTCATGAAGTCAAAGAATTAAATCTCCCACAAACTATTGTATGGGGTACTGGTGAGCCTATAAGAGAATTTACTTATACTGATGATTTTTCTCAAGCTCTAATCATAGCTATGCAAAAATATTCAGATAACATTCATCTAAATATAGGATCTGGACAAGAAACAGTAATTAAAGATTTAGTTCATCTAGTTGCTCAAGAGGTTGGTTATACAGGAAAGATTGTTTTTGATACATCTAAACCAAATGGATCTATGCGTAAAATTTTAGATAATTCTAAAATCAAGTCATTAGGTTGGACTACTAAAACATCCTTACAAGCAGGATTAAAGCTTACCTATCAAGATTATTTACAAAATTTGTCAAATAATCAATTATACAAAAGATCCCTTTTAAAATAAAAATACAATTGATAATGATGGAGTAACACAAATGGTTTTAATATCAGTGATTATCTCTGTATATAATCAAGAATCTTTTTTAACTAGATGTATAGACAGTGTACTAGCTCAAAATTTTGAAGATTTTGAAATTATTTTAGTTAATGACGGGGCTACAGATAATAGTCAAGTTATTATTGATGAGTATGTACAAAAAGATACTCGTATTCGATCAATTATACATGAAAATAATAAAGGTCTCATGGAAGCAAGGCGAACAGGTGTAAATAATGCTCGAGGTAAGTATTGTCAACAATTAGATTCTAACTACACTCTTCAACCAGGATCTTTAAGTGCTATTAGCAAAATTATTGCAAAAAAATTTCCTGATTTTATTCAATTTTCATTAGATATAGTGAATGATAATGGCGTAAAACTGCATTCTCTGAATTATCATCATCATCCATTGTTTAATCAACAGGTATTTGAAACTTTATTTGTTAATAATAAGTATAACTCATGGAATTTATGTGGAAAAACTATACTTACCTCTCTTCTGAAAAAAGCTTTTGGAGAAATACCTCATATACATATAGTACAGATGGAAGATTTTTTACTAACATATATTACATCTTATTT
The DNA here is from genome assembly GCA_051647205.1 of Brevinema sp. Taxonomy (GTDB): domain Bacteria; phylum Spirochaetota; class Brevinematia; order Brevinematales; family Brevinemataceae; genus Brevinema_A. Next base: position 1,289 of record JBOFDR010000303.1, read on the forward strand.
TAGTAATCATTATGAATATTGTACAAATGCTACATTAAATTATTATCAACATGATGATAATAGTTACAATAGAGATTTAAATAATTCTAGACACTATGAATTATGGATGAAAAATGTTAAAAATAGGTATTTAGTTCTAAATAATTTTAAAATTAAATACCAAATTGATAAACAATATTCGCTTATCAAAAGTGAAGAGCTTTTAATTCTCACAGAGCTCAGACAGTTCTTTAAAAATATTGATACTATAGATCAACAGAAAAAAATTATAGACATATATGACGCTATAGGAATAGATAAAGTATTTAATATTTTTAATAAATATATTCCCCTAGCACATTTACTACATCTTATACCAGCAAAAAAGAAAAAAACACCTAAAAAAATTAAAACAATTGCTATAGTTGCGCGCACAAACATAATAGGTGGAACTGAAAAGCTAATTTTCCTTCTATCATCATTCTTAGCAAAAGAAGGCTATAAAGTTTATATTTTTTTTGAAAGAATTGATATGAATCTAGATTCATTAAATGATTTTCCTGAAAATGTTGTAGTTGAGCATAACTCTAATGATAATTTTTTCTTATTTATGGATCAGAAAATAAAAGAATATAATATTGACTGTATTCACATTCATCAATATTTAGACAAACAAGAGCTGTTATTCCTTATGTATGCTGAATTTCAAGATATTTTAACCATAGTATCACGTCATACTATTGCTGTAATACCAATGTATTGGGGAGAATATCCTTATTTTTTCAAACATGCATTACAAAACTGTGCAGATGTAATAACTGTATTATCACAAAGTGATAAACTATTCCTTCAACAAGTATTAACTACTCCTATTGTTTATATGCCTAATCTTCTTACATTTGAACTTGAGCAATCCTCTATAACGACTCTTGAAGAGAATAATATAATATATATCGGACGAATAGAATATGAAAAAAGAGTAGATTTTATAATAAATGCTTTTCATAAAGTTATTCAAAAAAATCCACTTGCTAAACTTACGATATTAGGAAATGGACGTGAATTTATTTCAATTCAAAATTTAATTAAAACATTAGGTCTTTCTGATAATGTTTTTCTTAAAGGGAGTGTTTTAAATGTTAAACCTTATTTAGAAAAAGCATCACTATTACTGTTACCATCTTATTTTGAAGGATTTCCTATGGTAGTAGGAGAAGCATTAAGCCATGGAGTTCCTGTTTTAATGTCATATTTACCAAGCAATGAACTAAATTACTGTGAGGGAGTAGTTACTTTTGATAAATATAAAGAAGATGTTTTTGTTAATAACATTTGTGATCTTCTAAATAATAAAGAAAAACTAAAACAGCTCAGTAAAAAAGCAAAAGAAAGTATAAAAAAATATGATAATCAAATTACCATAAAGCGTTGGAAAGAACTGTTAGAAGGACTTTCAGAATCAAATATTCCACAACATCTTCTTTCAGTAGAAAAAAAGTTAACTCAAGATGAGATTAATAATATTTATTATCAGGAATATCATCAATCTAAAGAATTAATTTTTCAGAATATAGTAAAAGAGTTTGATATAGAATCATCTAAATCCATAACTAAAACAAAGATCCAAAAAGGTATTAAAAAATTAATCCCAGAATATTCCTTTCAATATAGAGTGATTAGAAAAATACTGTATATTATTACATATAAAATCATTCCACAGATCAATAAAATATTGAATATTAAATACTAAATTAGTAGAAGAAAATTAAAATAAAAAGCATACTATACTAAGAAATACTTTATACTCAAAAAATCTTCTAGAAGCATAGATAAAGTTATATTTTTTAGAGACTCTAGACAAAGTTTTAATCCAAAGTGAGAAAATCATTATGGTGAGCTTTATTTATTTCAAAAAAAAAGACTCAAAGTTTGAAGATAGTTTCAAAAAACAGTTTTGTGATTGTAAATCATACTCATGGTAAAAGTTTTATCAATCAACTAACTACTAAAATTGACAAAAAGTAAAAATTCTATTAAAATAAACAAAATAATATGGAGTATTTTTATGTTTTCTAATACTATTTCTTTAGAGAAATATCGTCCAACAATTATGTTTATAATAAAAAGCATTTTAGGATCACTTATCTTAGCTATTTCTGCACAGGTAACTATTCCTTTACCTTTAGTACCTATCACAATTCAGACACTAGCACTAACGATTATTTCTTTGTCATTGGGTAGCAAAGCGGCAACATCTGCTGTGTCTTTGTATTTATTAGAAGGTATTATGGGTATTCCAGTATTTGCATATGCAAGTTCTGGAATTAATATTTTAGTTGGAATACGTGGTGGATACTTAATTGGTATGATCCCAGCTGCTTTTTTTATGGGATATTTTGCAGATCAAAATTATCTAAAATCCTTTATCAAAACAGCTGCAGTTAGTATTCTTGGTACAGTTATCGTGATGATGTTTGGTCTTTTACAGCTCAGTATGTTTGTCCCTCGAGAGTACATCTTAGCAGTTGGTTTTTATCCATTTATCTTAATTGATATTGTTAAAGTTACCATCGCAAGTCTTTTATATTCTATAGCTCTGCGCTTTTTCAATAGAATATAAGTAGAATAGAAGTGGAACTGTCGATAGTTTTTCAAAAAAAATTCTATATTTGTAGTAACACTACAAGAATGCTTAAATATACTCATTAAAATATCATTTGCTAGTTATTTATAAAATATACATCTCTCTATATTATAAACATTAATATTCAGAGAAATGCCAGAAAAGAATTTATACCAGTTATTCCAGACTATATTTAATTAGAGTAGTAAATCAAAAGGTTTAATCTTATTTTTTTATATTGATGTA
>JBOFDR010000304.1:0-3309 GCA_051647205.1 Brevinema sp.
CTACTGTTCTTTGTGCTGAAAATTCACTTGCTCTTTTTTTTCCCTTCAATGAAAGCTCTTTTCTCAGATCTTGGTCTTGAGAGAGGAGCTTTATTTTTTGTGAAATATCATCTATATTGTGAGGATCACAGTACAAAACCGCATCACCACAAACTTCCCTATGAACAGGAATATCAGATAATAAAACAGGACAACCCGAAGCCATCGCCTCTAAAGACGGAAGACCAAATCCCTCATAAAAAGAAAGATTAGCAAACAATAAGGCTCCCTTATAATGAGCAACGATAGCATTATCATGACATCTACCTAAAAATTTGATTTGTTCATGTTCTTGATAACTATGGTGTGCAAATACCTTCCCTTTATCTCCTATTAATAACAGATCTAAATCTTGTATTGAATGTTCAGAAATCATATTATCAAAGCCTTTAATTAAAGAAGAGATGTTTTTACGAGGCTCGATACTAGAAACAGAAAGAATATAGGGATTTTCATAATTGATCGGGGAAGTAGTAGAAATTTTCTCTAAAAAATGCTCATCAAGCCATAGAGGCAACACAATTATTTTTTTCGGATCCACATCAAAGAATCTCACGATTTCAGATTTAGAAAATTGACTTACAGTCATAATAAAGCGATTTTTTTTGATAATCTTAGGGATTAAAAATTGATAGTAACGAACAAAAGCTTGAGAAAACCATTCTGGATGATCATAAAATGCTACATCATGAATCATCACAGCTTGATTTTTTATAGCTAATAAAGGAGAAGTGTTTCCAAAATTTAATAAAAATTCCCCTGTCTTACCAAGCTTCAAAGGTAAAGCCATCTGCTCCCAAAAAAGATTGTACGGTTTTTTTGCTTTTAAAGATACTTGATTAGGAAAAGCATGATAAGTTTTTATTAATTGTTCAGGAGTATAGATATTTATTTGAAAGCGAGGATCTTTAGAAAGTTGTTTGGTAATATTGTATGCAACACGCTGTACACCTGTCATTTTTTGAGAAAGAAATCGACCATTTATAGCAATTTTCATAAGGCACATCCTTCGACGAGTGTAGACACAACATATTCGACATCAGTATCACTAAGCCCTATATGTAACGGTAAACTAATTTCGTTTTCATACTGTGCAACAGCATTAGAAAAATGATTGTCTGTACGATAATCGGAACAACTCATCAAATTCAAAGGCTTGTAATGTAGATTAACCGACACCCCTTTATTAAAACAGTGTTCCATTAATTGATTACGTTTTTTAGTATCGTAATTATCTATCCTTAAAGGAAATAAATGACAACTTGATTGATCAATGTGATTAAAAATAATAGGATCATTCATGAAAAACTGTGGATAAGGAGCAAGAAGGTCTTGATATTTTTTGAAAATCTCTCTTCTCTTTTTAAGAATTTCGTTATAACGTTTTAGCTGAGATAGCCCCAAAGCTGCAGCAATATCTGTCATGTTATATTTATACCCTGTACATACAATATCATATTCCCATTGATTTCCTAAAAATTTATCTCTTGCACTTTTATTTTGTCCATGTAAGCTTAATTGTCGGAGTTCTTTTTGAAATTCAAGATCCAGATATTCATCGCCAAAAGAATTTATCGATAAAGCTCCACCTTCTGCTGTTGTGAGATTTTTAACTGCATGGAAAGAATAGGCTGCCATATCAATAGAAGAATCTAAAAACCGAGAGCCTAAAGCATGTGCCGCATCTACCAAAATCAAAGGTCTTCCTAAAGCTTTTTGATAATCATTAGACGGGATAAAATAGCTAGCTAAACGATCCTCATCCCAGATATAATGATAAGCCGTTGAAAAATCTACAGGTATAATTGCTTTGGTTTTAGGAGTGATTTTTTTGTATACTTCTTCAGGATCAATAAAAAATGAATCTTTTTTTACATCAGCAAAGACTAGCTTAGCCCCTGTATGTAGAATCACATTAGCGGTTGCTGCAAAAGTATAAGGTGTCGTAATCACTTCATCACCTTCACAAATACCCATAGCTTTTAGTGCTACAAAAAGTGCTGCTGTTGCCGAATTAAATAAATGTGTGTAAAAAGCGTTATTATATTGTGAAAGTTCCTTAGAAAATGCTTCACATTGAGACCCTGTTGTAATCCATCCAGAACGCAGTACTGCTATTACTTGCTCAATATCTTCTTCTATGATATGAGGAGGAGAAAAAAGAATATTTTTTTGCATAAAAACCTTTAATTTTTAGAGATAGAAATATAGCGAGACACAGTGGTATCAAAAAGCTTCATAATATCTTCTTTTGACCCATAATAAGCAACTTTTTCAAATTGATCACAAATTTTTTGTAGTTCATCTTCATTCCATATAGGACTTTCATCTAGCAATATCATTAATTTCTCATAAGGGGATGCTATTATTTTCTCAAAAGAATGCACTAACTCTTCGGAAAATTTTTCTCCCCCTCGATTTCCAATAATTTTAATATCTTGAGGGGTAATTTTAGAACCTGTAAACTCAAATAATCGTTTGATGATCATGTCTAAAGAGATCGGATAACCCATATCTAGAGCAAATAAATTTCCCTCTTTCATGGTAGCTACTAATAATACTAGATCCACCGCTTCGTCTACAGACATAAAATAACGCATCATATTTTTATCGGTAACGGTTAAAGGAAGATTTTGAGCCATTTGGTTAATAAATGTAGGAATTACACTGCCTGTCGATCCAAAAACATTCCCGAAACGGACAGTAGAAAATTTGATTTCTGGGACAATCGAATCCATAGAAAGGCATATTTTTTCAGCAATTCTTTTAGAAGCACCCAATGTTGAACTAGAATTTACTGCTTTATCTGTAGAAATAAGTACAAATTGCTGAATATTTGCTTCACAAGATGCTTTTATAACATTATGAGTGCCGATAATATTGGTTTTTACGGCTTCTTCAGGATTATATTCTAAAATCGGAACATGCTTATGTGCTGCAGCATGAAAAACAATATTAGGAGAAATTGGTTTCATCACAGCAGAGATTTTTTGTTGATCTCTGATATCACCTAGAATAAATTGAAAACGATCATTGGTACGATAATCTTTGATCAATTCATGAGCACTGTTTTCGCCATTTCCATAAACAACGACCTTTTTCACAGGTAATTTTAATAGATGATGCACCAAATGAGAACCAATAAAACCCTCACCACCTGTAATAAAAACAATTTGATCTTCATAAAAATGTGATAAAGCAGGATGATTTGCCTGAGTTTCTTCTCTTGTAACAATATCAGTAAATTTTGGTGGTGCCACAACAAGTGAT
>JBOFDR010000305.1:0-4615 GCA_051647205.1 Brevinema sp.
GGGACAGGGTCTGCAGCCTTTTCGATTGCTATATCTGGAATTTTAGGGGAGACAGGAAAAATTTATAGTTTTGAACGCCGTGCAGAACATCAAACTATTGCTATTAAAAACTTCACTAAATTAGCACGTTTCCAGAATGCAGAATTCATTTTAAAAGATGATGTTCATGAGACAGGGTTTGGTTTAAATGAGCAAGTAGATACTATTTATATTGACGTACCAGATGCGATACCTTTACTTGGAGCTGCCAGAGAAACTTTGAAAGATGGTGGTCAAGTAGCATTAATCGTACCTTGTGTTGAACAAATGGCAGATATTATGCGTGCTCTTCCTAAACATGGATTCACAAGAATCCGTGCTAAAGAAATCTTTGAAAGAGGCATCAGAGTATCTCCAGGACGTACCAGACCTTATGATAGAATGGTTGCTCATACAGTTTATTTATTATTTGCTTGTGCTAGTAATAAAGAGATTGTTGAAGAAAGCACAGAAAATTCTCATCTTTAAAATGATTGGAGTACTTGAGGAATTTTTATTTGATATAAACTCTCTTAGTAGTATGTGTTTAAAATATTATAAACACATAACTTGTTAAATTTATCAGGAATATTAATCTTTTATCAATAAAAAACAGAAAACTAAAAACCTTTCCTAATAAATAGGAAAGGTTTTGTTGGTTTAGATTTCATCCAGTAATTTTTTAACAGCACCGATTTTTGCAGCATCATTTCCAGCAGTAGCAATCTTAATGTCCACTATAAATCCTTCTGGTAAATAACTAAATACCTTTGGAATAATCAGATTGAGAAAGTTATCTCCTTGAGCAGAAATACCACCACCCAAAATTACTGCTTGTGGATTAAGAATACATACAATATCAGCGATTCCACAAGCTAATAATTCTAACCACTCATCAAAAATCTTCGCTATTTTAGGATTCTTTTCTGCATGTTCAAAAATCCAAAGACCATCCACATAATCTAGATCTTCTTCTTTTACGCCATCATTCATAAATATTTTTTTAATATTTGCAACAAAATTCAAAGTAGATGCTTCTTTTTCCCAAAAATGCGAGCATCCTTTATTGGCATGAATATAGCCAATCTCACCTGCTTGATATCCTCCACCATAATAAAGTTTATCATTAATCACAATACCAGCACCAATTCCCGTCCCGACGGCAATACAAATAAAATGTTGATAGTATTGTGCACTTCCTATCCACTTTTCACCAAGAGCAGCACAGTTAACATCGTTATCAACAGAGATAGGTAAATCAATCATATCTTGAAGATATTTTTTTATAGGGGCTGTACTCCAACCTTTAGGCATATTATCGCTAGCAAATAACACTGACCCCTTAACAGGATCAATTACCCCAGGAGCAGAAATACCTACTCCCTTAATATTATAAGTTTCTTTCATTGAAAGAATTAGTGATTTAAGTTTTTCAAGAAGTTCACTAGAATTTTGTGATTTTGTAGGGAAATTGCCTGTGTGGGAGACATTCCCAGATGCATCAACAAGACCGTACTTTACTGTTGTTCCACCTAGATCTATTCCAAGAAAATTCATATAAACCTCCTGCATTACTGTTATAATATAATTAAAATTATATCTTATCTTGTAAGAAAATCAAGTAAAATATCCTTATACAATTAAACATTTTTATTTTTAATTGTAACAAACATTATTGTGATTAAAGAAAAAATCTCATGATAATAAAGAGGGATTGACCTGTGTTTTTATGATATGATATAATAATATTATACTTAACTGACAGTACTTTATTATCTCCTTTATAAACCATTACCAGTCGCTACTCTGGTAATGGTTTTTTTGTTTAGTTATCAATATATTTACGAATATATTTGACTTAATAGGCATTTACTGTATAATATTAAAAAGATACAAAATATCTTTTTTGAAAACAGTTTAAAGAGGATATAGATAATGAAAAGAAAATTTCTCGCATGCGATATTGATGGTACTCTTATCCACGATCACCAACATATTTCGGATAAAGATCTAAAAGCAATCCAAAAATTCAGAAAAGCTGGACATTATTTTGCTCTTTGCACAGGAAGAACAGAAACATGGACTCGTCCCTTACTTGAGCAATACCATATGCATTGTGATGCTTTAATTTTATGTAATGGCTCTTTATTATTTGACGTCGATAAAAATGATCACCTAAAACTCACTCAGATTTCCAGTTCTACTCTTGTTAACAGTCTTGGAAAAGAGATTATCAACTATTTCTACCAATTAGGTGATTATACAATTTGCTGGGATGATGGAAAACATACTTACGAAATTGCTGATCGTTTAATGAATCTAACTTCCAGTATTATTCAAGAAGATTCTACCGTAAAAATATCTATTGATGATTTTCAACACTATCAAAATAATTTTATTACCATTAATGTAGCTCCTTTTGTAATAGATTTTCAACACTCCGAAGAAACTAAAAAAAACATGCTGTTTCGTTGGGGAGATAATATAGATGTTTTTAGAAATCAACATTATATTGATGTATCTCCAAAATTATCTTCAAAAGGTCAAGGTATCTTAAATATGGTTAAATATTTAGGAGAAGAGTTTGATCTTTATGCTGTCGGAGATTCATATAATGATTTACCTATGTTTGAAACCGTAGGAAGAAGTAACACTTTTGTTATGGAAAATGCAGAAAAAGAACTCAAAACTTATGGAGACACTATTGTTTATAGAGTTGAAAATTGTATTGAAATATTATTAAGTGACTAAAATATAGTCATCTTAATATTGTCGAATAAAGGAATTATTCTTATGAATTCACTTAAAGAATTATACCGTATTGGATTTGGACCATCTAGTTCTCATACCATAGGTCCATTTCGTGCTGGAATATCAATCATCAAAAAATGCCCTGACGCCTACCGTTATCGTGTAACTTTATTAGGCAGTCTAGCTGCTACAGGGATTGGTCATTTTACAGATAAAGCATTAGAACGTGCTTTTGAAGGACATCGCTTGGAGATTATTTTTGATAAAAAGACTATCCCTGTGCAGCATCCTAATGGACTCATTTTAGAGGCTTTAGATCAAAACGATAATATATTACATATATGGAAAACTTATTCCATTGGTGGAGGAACCCTTGTTGATGAAGGGTCTTCCTTAGATAACCTAGCCAATGTTTATCCTCATAATAAAATGTCTGATATTATGGAATACTGTGCTGAAAATCAGATTGAATTATGGGAATACGTTGATCGATTTGATGGTGATGATATTTGGGAATACTTAGAAGAAATCTTAGATACTATGATGGCTGCTATTGAACGTGGTATTTCTAACGAAGAAGAATACCTTCCTCCTAAACATATAAAATTTCAACGTCGTGCTAAATCCGTTTATGAAAACGCACTAAAATATCAAAAAAATCTTATTGTCCAAGAACAAGGCTTAGTTTCTGCATATGCATTAGCTGTATCTGAAGAAAATGCCTCTATGGGTACTGTGGTTACAGCACCGACTTGTGGTGCCTGTGGTGTCGTGCCAGCTGTTCTTCGTTATGCTAAAGAATCAAAAAAACTAGATAAAGAAACACTAAAAAAAGCTCTTGCAGTTGCTGGTATTATAGGTTTATTAGCTAAGCATAATGCCTCTGTTTCTGGTGCTGAAGCAGGTTGTCAAGCAGAAGTTGGTGTAGGTTGTTGTATGGCAGCAGCAGCTTATACATTTTTACTAGGACTTTCTATTGAACATATAGAATATGCAGCAGAAATCGCAATGGAGCATCATCTAGGAATGACTTGTGATCCAATTGGAGGATTTGTCTTAATTCCCTGTATCGAAAGAAACGCAACGGCAGCAGTACGAGCTCTTCAATGCGCTTATTTTGTAGAATTAAGAGGCAGTGATCATAGTATTTCTTATGATGAGGTACTCCAAACAATGATAGAAACTGGTCGTGATATGAATGATAAGTATAGAGAAACATCTCAAGGTGGACTCGCAAAATATTTTAAAAAATTTAATCAATGCTAAAAGTTCAAAATCTCTATAAAATTACTTATCATCACAAGAAAATCTTAAAAAAGAATAATAATTAAAAATTAATTAATAAAATATGTAACAGGAGTACCTCATGAATCCAATTAATATGAATGATATTCTTGGAATTATTTTAGCAGGTGGACAGGGAAGTCGTTTAGATCCATTAACAAGAAACAGATCTAAACCTGCCGTGCCTTTTGGTGGGAAATATCGGATCATCGATTTTCCAATCACTAATTGCATACATTCAGGGGTTGGGAAAATATTTGTATTAACACAGTTTCATTCGGCATCATTGAATCAGCATATCACTCAGACTTATAAGTTTGATTTTTTTCACGATTCTTTTGTCGATATTATCGCAAGCGAAGCTTCAAAAGATTTATCTAATAGTGGATTCTCTCAAGGTACTGCTGACGCTGTCAGAAAGGGCATGCATCATATTACCAGTATTCGAAATGCTAGTCATGGATTAATCTTAGCTGGAGATCAACTTTATCATATGGACTTCAAAACACTACGAAATATCCACAATGAATATCAAGCAGATCTTACCCTTGGTGTAGTAGCT
>JBOFDR010000306.1:0-8126 GCA_051647205.1 Brevinema sp.
CTGGAGATAGACCACAAGGTGGATACAACAGAAATTATAATAATGGCGATAGACCTAACTACAACAGAGATAATAACTCTGGAGATAGACCACAAGGTGGATACAACAGAAATTATAATAATGGCGATAGACCTAACTACAACAGAGATAATAACTCTGGAGATAGACCACAAGGTGGATACAACAGAAACAATAGTGGTGGTTATCAAGGACGTCAAAATAATTTTAATAGAGATAGTCAAGGGGCTCGTGATGGACAAAATAGAGGTCGTTTTGATAATGCCAGACCAGGATTTAATAGACCAGCTCCAGGAGGACGCCCTTCTACTGGTGGCGTAAACGGATCTCCAACCAATAATAATTCAAAGACAGAAAGTCATCGCCGTCAAGTTATTCATAAAGATAAAAAGGTTTTTGAAAAAAATAATAGACGTATTCAAGAAGAAATTGCATTAAGTAAGCTTCAGGCTCCGATGAAAAAGAAGAGAGGAGAAGCAGTTATTCCTGACGAGATTCAAATTGGTACTATTATTAAAATTTCAGATCTTGCTCATAAAATGAACTTAAAAGCTGCTGAATTAATTTCTACTCTATTTAAACTTGGTCAACAAGCAACAATTAATGATGACCTTGATGCAGATACAGCTACATTACTAGCTGATGAGTTTAATTGTCGTGTCCTTGTTCAAGATGAACATGAAGAAGTACAAATAAAAGTCGAAGAAGATAATATTGAAGATTTGAATGCTCGTCCACCTATTGTCACAATCATGGGACACGTTGATCATGGTAAAACAAGACTACTTGATACGATTAGAAAAACAAATGTTATTGCTCATGAATCCGGTGGTATCACACAGCATATTGGAGCTTATTCTGTAAAAGTTCCTTCGGGAGATACGATTACTTTCTTAGATACTCCTGGTCACGCAGCTTTTACATCTATGCGTGCACGTGGTGCGAAGATTACAGATATTGTAATTCTTGTTGTTTCATCTGAAGAAGGACCAAAACCACAAACAATCGAAGCTTTAAGCCATGCAAGAGCTGCTGGAGTAAAGATTATTGTTGCAATCAATAAAATGGATCTTCCTAATGCTAACCCAGAAAAAATAAAACAAATGCTTGCTGAACATGATCTTCTTTCTGAAGAATGGGGTGGAGATACTATTTATGTACCTGTATCTGCTGTGACTGGAGACGGTATCCCTGAATTACTTGAAACTATTCTTCTTGAATCAGAAATGCTTCAATTAAAAGCTAATGCAAAACGCTCTGGATATGGATTTGTCATCGAGTCAAAAATGGATATTGGACGTGGTGCTATTGCAACAGTTATCATTAAAAACGGTACTGCTAAAATTGGTGATAGTTATGTTTCTGGAACTACTTTTGGAAAAATTCGTGCTATGTTTAATGATAAAGGTGGAAAAGAAACCATCGCAGGTCCTTCTACGCCTGTTGAAATAATGGGCTTTGATGCTCTTCCTGAAGCAGGAGATGATTTCCATATTATGGAAAGTGAAGAAGAAGCTCGATCTCTAGCTGGTCGTCGTTCTATTTTAAAACGTAATGAAGAGATTGTTCGTCAGAAAAAAGCGACAATGGTTAATGCCACAGAAAAAATTCATAACCCTAACCTCAAAGAATATAAAGTTGTTGTAAAAGCTGATGTTAACGGTTCCTTAGAGGCTATTTTATATGCTCTTTCTAAACTCAAAAATACCGAAGTTAAAGTGACTGTTGTTCATTCAGGTATTGGTGCTGTAAGTGAAAATGATGTTATGCTTGCTCAAACTCTTGCTGATTCTGATGCTGATGCAGCTGCAATATTAGCATTTAGAGTACGTGTAGATTCACTCGCAAAAACTCGTGCAGAGAGTGTTGATATTCCAGTACGTCGCTATAATGTGATCTATGATCTTGTAGAACATGTTCATAGTATTATTGAAGGAATGCTTGATCCTGAAGTTTCTGAAACAAAAATCGCTGAGGCTACTATTAAAGAAGTATTTAAAATTTCTAATGTTGGTAAAGTAGCTGGCTCACTTGTCACAGAAGGATTTTTACGTAAAGCTAACGTTGTTCGTCTCTATCGTGAAGGAGCTCAAGTTTGGTCAGGCTCTTTTAAAAGTATTAAAAGATTTAAAGATGAAGTTAATGAAGTTCAAGCAGGATTTGATTGTGGTATTACCTTTATCAATTATGATGATTTCAAAGCTGGCGATATTATAGAAACATATACTGTAGAAAAAACTGCTCGTAAATTAGATCTTTCTGAGGATAAAAATAAAGATAAAGATAAAGAAAAGAAGGATAAGGAATGATCAGAAAAAATTTTGGAACAAATACCTCTTCTCGAAGATCTGAACGTTATGAAAAAAATATCCAAAAAGAAATTGGTCAAGTAATCATGACAGAATTAAAAGATCCTGGCATTAATGCTCTTACAAGTGTTTTAGCTGTTCGTATGTCTAAAGACTATGAAGTTGCTTATGTGAAAGTACGTATTTTTGGTTCCGATAAAAAAGATATTGTAAAAACCCTTGATGCATTAAGACGTTCTGCCGGATATATTTCATCCTGTGTCGGATCTAATCTTGGATTAAGACGAAGCCCTGAAATTAGATTTGAACCTGTTAAAGATGATGAGTATAATAACATTTGGTTGAATAAAGATAATGAGTCTAGTCAAGAAGAATCGTAAAATAAGGGTTGCTTATGCATATATTATCTCAAAAAGTTGACGAATTAAAAATACTATTAAAAAACTCTCAACATATACGGATTATTACTCATCGGAATCCAGATGGTGATGCTCTAGGAAGCATGTTAGCGTTTGCATACATTTGTGAATCATTTCAAATCAACTATGATATGTTTATTTTAGATGAGATTCCTGGGAATTTACTGTTTTTACCTGGCATTGACAAAATTATTCAATATGAAACAATTAAAGAAGATGAAGAGCTATACTTAAATGAAAAAACAGACTTAGTCGTTTTTGTTGATTGTGGTCAACTAAATCGCTCAGGAATATTATCTGATATGTTGCTACCTCATCAAAAAATTGTGAATATCGATCATCATATCTCAAATACCTATTTTGGTCATTTGAACTATGTTGCTGATATTTCTAGCACATGTGAACTTCTTTTTCATATTATAGGAGAATTAGGATTAGATATCTCCCAAGATTTAGCAGAAATTTTATATATAGGTATTTTAACCGATACAGGATGTTTTCAATATGATAAAACAACTGCAATAACCTTGGAGGTTGTTTCTAAGTTATTATTAGTAGGTGTCAATCCTTATAAAATTTACATCCATATTTATCAAAGTTATCCAACATCTTGGTTGTCTTTATTAAAACAAGGGTTGAATAAAATAGAATTATATCATAATGATTCCTTAGCGATGATTGCTTTTTCTCAAGATGATTTTATAGATGGCTTTGATGAGATCACAGTATTTCTGCCTATTATTTCTGCAACAGCATCCATCGAAGTCTATGTTTTATTGAAAGAAAAAGAAGATCAAAGCATCTCAGTTTCGTTAAGAAGTAAATCTAATCGTATCGATGTTTCAAAAATAGCAGAAGTATTTGGAGGTGGCGGTCACCAAAAAGCAGCAGGCTGTCGAACAAATATACACTTATTACATGAATTTAAAGAAATGATTAAATTTGAAATATTAAAACATCTATAAAAAAGTCCCTTATAGGGACTTTTTTATTTTTATTCAGATAATTGTTTTTGACCTTCAGAGATAGGAAGCTGAATTTTAAACAAAGCACCTCCTAGCTGACTTTCAGAAACAATAATGATCCCGCCTATCTCATGAATCATCTTATTAACTAATGTCAAACCTAAACCTGTACCCTGTTTTTTAGTAGTAAAATAAGGCTCAAAGATTCTATTTCTAATAAGGGGGGAGATCCCATCTCCTGAATCTTCAACCGAAATTAAAAGATGAGTTTTTATTTCATCCTCAGATAAAGTCATACGAATGATTTTTTTTTCTTTATTTTCTAAAGCTTCAATTGCATTTCTAATAAGATCGGATAAAACTTGCTGCAGGGTATTTGGAGCTGTGAATATTTTAGGAACTTGTGAAATTATAATTTGAATTGCAATATTTTTTTGACGACACTCTTTTTCAAAAACTTTTTCTGTAGAAATAAGAATATCTGATATTTCTGAAAAAATTAGAGAGGGCTTAATTTTTCTAGTCATACTAAGAAAATCATCTAAAACTAATAAAAGTCTTCTACTTTCATTGTGTACAACGGAAATATACTCCTCTATTTCTGAAGAAACTAGTAAGATTTTTTTATTGATCTGTCGTTGTATAAGCTGTGTATGAATATCTATCGCCGAGAGAGGATTTTTAATTTCATGAGCAATACCAGCAGCTAAGGTTTCTAAGGCATCAAGACTACTTCTTATTTTTTGAGAAGAAATATCATTTTGATAAAAAGTAACATCTGAAATATAAAAGACATCCAATCCATCAAAAAATTCATAGTTAATTTCTAATATACGATCTTTTTCATAAACATCAAGTAAAGAAATAATACCTACTTGATGTTTAGATGGTAAAAAATTATTACATTCTTTTAAAAGTATGCGAACTTGCTCTGATTGAAAAAGAACATCTTCTGCTTGAAAGACAATTACACCTTTAGGATTCATTTCAATAAGTTGAAGAATTAAAGCTCTTTCTGTAATCAATGTCTTACTCAATCTAATTAACTCTTCTTTTTGAAGCTTAGGAAGAGTTCGAAGTGCTTTTTTAAAGAATCGTTCTTTTTTATTATTGTTCATATAAACTCCAGATAGAATTCTAAGGAATCTGAGTTAAATTCCGATAAAATATCAAAAATTTTTTAAAATTTTTAAAAAAGAAATAATTAAGAAGGGATCATGTCTGATACAAAAAAAACTAAGTATAAAACTGCTAAGTTAGAAGTAGAAGATAAACTTCTTTTTCTACAAGAAAAAACAAAGCATCTTCTACAAGAATTAAAGCAAGAAAGAAATGTAAATAATTTGTACACTCTTTTGGCTATTACTATCTATCACTCTTCAATTATTGAGTTATATTTTGAGCAAAATCAAATATACTATTCATTTTATGAACGTAATAATGAACCGATTTTAGATAAGATACGAAAAGAATTTGTAGGAATGTCTACTCTAACCAGAGAGTTTTTTGGAAGAAAAATCCCTCAAACACTTCATGAAATATCTATACCTCTAGCAGAAGCGCAAAAAATTACACCAAAACGTTTATTAAATTTATTTAATAAAATAATATTATTATGGGATAAGTTAAAGAAACATTATGGAATTAATTCTCGATATATAAATACCTTAGCAGATATTTATGGAGATATCTGTTTTTTTATACTAAATATTGTTGATTTTAAGTATTATTTAATAAAAGTACGTAATATTAATGATAGTGAATATCACGAAATTAAAAATTTATTAGACTTCATTGGGAACTTTTTAATCAAAGTTACTGAAAATTATAAAGAAGCTTATAATATGGTAAATTCAAAAAATTTTGTACTACACAGTCTTGAGATTTTAGCATTTTCAGAGAAATTTTTTCGTGCAACTAATGATAAGAGACTCTCTGACTTAGGTCGAAAAAAAGAAATGTGGGAACGAAATCTTAAATAGATAAAAATCGCTTAATATCGTCTTGATTATTTTCGAGTTCCATTTTTAGAAGATGCGAGAAATCTTTCCAATTATTCCTAACTTTTTGCTCTAATTTAGAATTTAATTCTAACACATATTTGACATCATCAGTTTTTGATGTCATACTATTAGTACTAAGCGGTATTGCTTTGAATGTCTGTAGGATATTAAAATCTTTATCTAAATAAAAAATAATCATATTTAAATAAGTATTTTTCATCCAAAAACTAACTTTTTGAGCTTTTTCATTGATAAACAACATCCCTTGCGAATCTTCTGTCCATTCTTTTCGAAACATGAGTCCAGTTGCTTTTTCTGTTGACGTAATGGCTAATTCAATATTATACGTCTGAGATAAGAATAAAAACGTAATCATTAATGATGTTTTCATAATAAGTCCTTATAATTTAAGATATTGTTATATCTTATCATATCTTAATAAAATTTTCAATTTATTAAAGCAGACAAAATAAAAGAGGTATACAATATATGTATCAAGAAGAAAAAAATATGTTAGTCCCTATGGTTATCGAACAAACAGGTCGTGGTGAACGTTCTTATGATATCTATTCTCGCTTGTTAAAAGAACGCATTGTGATGCTAAACGGTCAAGTAGAAGATCATATGGCTAATTTAATTGTTGCTCAATTACTATTTTTAGCTGCAGAAGATCCTGACAAAGATATTGAATTATACATCAATTCTCCTGGTGGTGTAATTACTGCAGGAATGGCAATTTATGACACTATGCAATTTATTAAACCTGATGTAGTAACTATTTGTATGGGACAAGCTGCTTCTATGGGTGCTTTTTTGCTTTCTGCTGGAACTCCAGGAAAAAGAAAATCTTTACCCAATGCTCGTATTATGATTCATCAACCAAGTGGTGGTGCACAAGGCATGGCTTCTGATATTCAAATTCAAGCTCAAGAAATTCTACGTATGCGTGAGATGCTTAATAAAATTATGGCGGCTAATACTGGTAAACCAATTAAAACTCTAGCAAAAGATATGGATAGAGATTATTTTATGTCAGCATACGAAGCAAAAGACTATGGACTTGTTGACATTGTTATTGAATCAAACATAAAATCAAAAAAATAAGAGTAACTTGATGAGTAAAAAACAAAAACCCGAAGAGATTATATGTGATATTTGTGGAACTTCTGCTACTGATGTCCAAATATATGGCGATGAAGATGGAGCATTGATTTGCAAAAATTGTTTAGAAAAAGCATCTGACTTAGCTCATGATGAATTTACAGTCAATAGCGAGAATCAGCAAGAAGCACTCAAGAAATTACCTAAACCTTCAAATATTAAAGAATATCTTGATCACTATGTCATTGGTCAAGAGCAAACCAAAAAAGTACTTGCAGTATCTGTTTATAATCATTACAAACGTATCCTTTCCTCCTCTCATCCGACTGCCGAAGATGATGTTGAACTTGAAAAAAGTAATATTTTATTAATTGGGCCTACAGGATCTGGTAAAACTCTCCTTGCAAAAACTATTGCTAAAATTATTGACGTGCCCTTTGCGATTGCAGATGCTACGACATTAACAGAGTCTGGATATGTTGGTGATGATGTCGAAAATATTCTTGTACGCTTATTACAAAACGCTGCTGGACATGATATGGTACATAATTGGGATCCTATTGTGAAAAAAGCTCAAAAAGGGATTATTTACATTGATGAGATTGATAAAATTGCTCGCAAAGGTGAAAATATTTCTATTACTCGTGATGTTTCAGGAGAAGGCGTACAACAAGCTCTTCTTAAAATTATTGAAGGTACTGTTGCTGGGGTTCCTCCCCAAGGTGGTCGAAAACATCCTCACCAACAACAAATTATGATCGACACCAGTAATATTTTGTTTATTTTAGGTGGAGCATTTGTAGGATTAGAAGAAATTATCAAATCTCGTACAGGTAAAAACAGTATAGGATTTAAAGATAGCGAAGTAACTAACCAAATATCTCAAGATGAAATTTTATCACAATTAGAGCCTCATGATATTGTTAAGTTTGGTTTAATTCCTGAATTTATCGGACGTGTACCTGTTATCACAACACTAAACAATCTTACTAAAGAAGAGTTATTAAAAGTTTTAACAGAACCTAAAAATTCATTAATCAAACAATATAAAAAATTATTATCTTTGGACAATATTGATTTAGATTTTAGTGACAATGCTTTATTAGCAATTGTCGAAAAAGCACATTCTCGTCAAAGTGGTGCTCGTGGTTTGAGAGCAATTCTTGAAAATACAATGATTGAGATTATGTTTGATGCGCCTGAGATCTCACCTGCAAAAATTATTATTGATGAAAAAGTAATTAATAATAATGAAAAACCTAAGATGACAAAACTAAAGAAAAAATAAAAAACTCCCCTATAAAACGGGAG
>JBOFDR010000307.1:0-6138 GCA_051647205.1 Brevinema sp.
CTTTTTTATTTTTATATAATTTTGGATAAAGAGAGGTAAAATAGTAGTTAAACAGCTCTGAAGTAATACGTACAGCAGTACCAGTTCTTTCTCTTTCTAAAAGAACGGTGATGGCGATAGCGTTACTTAGATTTTCTTGCCCATAAGGTCCATAAGCCGTGAAAAGTCCATTGTCTTTTCGTCCTAATCCTGTTTGAGCGGTACCTGTTTTGGCTCCAATTGGAATAGAGATCATTTTATATCTGTTTAGCCAGCCTGCTGTTCCTTTGTTAGGCTCAAGGACTTTTGCCATTCCTTCTTGAATAAGCTTGAAATATTCAGGAGATAGGTTTACTGTTTTAAGAGGCATCTTTTCTTGTTTCCAAACCACAGCCTTATCTCTGATTCTGAGGCGTTCTTTTAAGATATGAGGACGATAGATAGTCCCACCATTAGCAATAGTTGCCGTAAGCATGTTTAGCTCTAAAGGTGTTGTAAGCATATCTCCCTGACCAATAGCAATATTTGCAGTATCTCCATGTGACCAGCGACGTTTATGAGTTTTTTGAAACCATGATTCGTTAGGAATAAATCCAGAGTGTTCTTCAGGAAGGTCAATCTGATAAGGTTTGGTTATTCCAAAATCTCTTGCCATATCAAAAATAGCATTACGTCCGACAATTTGTGAATGATGGTAGAAATAGACGTTTGCAGAAACTCCAATAGCATCTTTCATATCTACTTTACCATGATTTTTCCAATCTTTAAAGGTGCGATTTCCAATATCATATGATCCTGTAGTAGTAAGAATCTTATTAGGATCAATCCCAGACTTTAAGAAAGCTGCACTAGAAATAAGTTTGAAAATAGAAGCAGGAGGATATTTTCCTTGGATAGCTCTATTAACAAACGGATGATTTGGGTCTAGAAGAAGATTATAAAATTCTTGAGATGATTCAGAAATATTATGAAATATATTTGGATTAATAGATGGAGCACTAACAATTGTAAGAACCTCACCTGTATCTACTTTAGTAATAACAACAGCACCTTTATAAGGAGAGATTAGTTCGTACGCTTTTGCTTGTAAGCGGGCATCAATAGTTAAAACTAAGTGATGATCTTGTGCAGGGTCTTTTGATATATCTTGTTGTAGTACTTGTCCACGAGCATTTACAGATCGTTGAAGAATACCATATTTACCACGAATAAGTTCATCATATTGTTTTTCAATACCTATTTTTCCAATAAATCCACCCAAATGATATTCTGGTTTATCTTGGACAATTTTGTATTCTTTTTGATCAATTAAACCGGTATATCCAATAATATGAAAACTTCCTTCATTAAAAGGATAGACACGTCTTGGTTGATTTTCCCAATAAATACCAGGATAATCTTCAATTTTTTCAGCAAAATAACTAATTGTTTCAGAAGAAACATCTGTTTTTAAAACAATAGGAGTATATTCATCTGCTTTACTATCTTTGATGATTTTTTCAATCTGTGGTACAGAAAGACTTAACTGTCTTCCTATATTTTCAAATAATATTTTTTTTTCTGTCGTATCTTCAGGCAAATTCGCTTTGATAACTGTTAGAGCTAGAGATTTTTGATTATAAGCAAGCTTCAATTCTTTATTTCTATCATAAATAATACTACGATGCGCGGTAATATAAATACTACGACTTTGATTGCGTTCAGATCTATGTTTAAAAATATTACCTTTCATTAATTGAAGATAACCTAAGCGTATTGTGAAAATAATAAAAATAAAAGCTAATACGCCTACAATAGAAAAAAGACGTGGATAAGAAATGTTTTTTGTTTCTGTCATAAGAACCTGTGATTTATTATTTACTAATAATTGTATTATTAAAAACTTGTGTTAAAATTTTCATACGAAGTTCGTCGATCTCATCGATTGTTTTGATGTTATTAAAGATAGTGCTACTACTTTGGAGGCGATAGATCTGTTCTAACCATAAAGTTTTATCAACATATTTGTACATGATCTTGTGAAGCATGTCAATAATAGCAATAAATTCTAATGATTCATGATAAGAAATAGTTTTTTTAGAAAGAATTTGAATGACCTGTGATGCAAAAAAATCTTTGTCATCTCTTTTTTCTGTAATTTCTTTTCGAGCGTTTAGTTCTGTTTCTTGTAGTTTTTGAAGAAAAGTGATAAAGGTAGAAATTAACTCATGTTCACTGATTCCAAATGATGTTTTATTAGTAAGAATAAATAATTTTTCATGTGCATAGGAGGTTAGTGGAGTTAGAGAGAATCGACTTTCATCACAAACTTTTTGCAAATCTGAAATATAACCACTAAGTTCTAAACCAGCCAAGTTAAGAACTACTTGACAAGAAAGACCATTACCTAATAGATTAGTATCCGCTACAAGATAACCAAATTCATGATGAAAAGAAAAATGAATATGTTCTTCAAAAACATCGACAATATGGCTGAGGCGTTTATAAATCTCTTTAAGAGATAGACCAAAATCACTTGAATAGATGTGAAAGTGACTACCATAATTCGGAGCAATAATCCAACTTCCATCTTTGGGATAGAATAAAGAAAAATTATCTTCTATGATTTCTTGCTCATCCTCATATAATAGTAAATTTGCATAGAGATTCTTTTTTTCATTATAAGAACAATCTTCTAATGATTTGTAAATAATCTCATTTCCAAATTCTTGGATACAGATCTTTTGGTATTGATCTACAATTAATTTTTTTTCATAATCAGGAAGTTTATTAGGAAAGACTAGGCCATCAATATTACGTAAAATATCTATTCTACTAGATATTACAATACTCTCTGTGGTTTTTTTTTGAGTATTATATCGAGGAAGGATAATTTTTTCCATGATTACTCTATCCTTCTAATTTAGAAATACGCTTTTGTATTTTTGCAACTTCTTCATAAGCTTCTTCTCTAAGTAGAGAGTGAAGTTTGATTTTTAATTTTTCGATTTCAATTTCTTTAAAATAAGCTTTTCTTAAACGTGCAGGTACTTTTCCCCGGTGTTTATTGTTAAAACTTTCTGTATACATATTTTTTTTAATCGAAGAGTTAAAAGTTTCAAAACAATGACTACATCCAATTTCATTTTCTTGAATATCTTCGTAGGAACTTTGACAAACAGGGCAATTATTATTTATTTCTTTATTATAAGTTTTAGAATTTAGAGTGGAGATTTTATTAATATGACC
Organism: Brevinema sp.; assembly: GCA_051647205.1. Taxonomy (GTDB): domain Bacteria; phylum Spirochaetota; class Brevinematia; order Brevinematales; family Brevinemataceae; genus Brevinema_A. The sequence goes on from JBOFDR010000307.1 coordinate 3,208, forward strand.
AACAATATCTGATAAAATATTACGCATCGTATTGATACTATCTAATATTTCTTCATTTTCTTGAGGTTGGTTTTTATCAAAAGCCGTGTCTGAAAAACGTTTCATAGCACATTGTGGACATAAACCTTCTTCTCCTATTGACTCTCCGTTAAAAGTTCGGAAGAAAAGCACAGCCGGTTGTACGTTACATAAATCACATATTTTTGAAAACATATTACCCTCCTTTAATCTTCCTCATAAGGTAAAAAATATATACTAAAAGATTATAAATAAACTTTCACTTTATGTCAAGAATTGATTTAACAAAAAACTCCCTACGGTTGGTGTAGGGAGTTTAATAATTTATACATTATACATGAGTGATTTTTTTATATTGTTTTTCACCTTGATCAAAGAATATATGCATCTTAATAAGCTTTTGCTTTAGTCCTTTACTGTTTTTTAATTCATTTAATAAAAAAAACTTAAAACCATGTGTATGATAATACATTAGCTTTTGTTTAAAACTCATACTAAATACCCAGCTCATCTAAAAATTTAATATAAAGATGGTAGAAATTTTTTTGAGATAATTCTTCGATTTTTTCATCAGGTAATAAATCTAGTAAATCGTCAATTTCTTTCATCATGGATCTAAGCTCTTCATGTGAAAGAGAAAGATTATGTGAAGAGTTTGATGGTAAAGCACTATTCAGAGTATCTAAAACAGATGGATCTATTATATTTGAGCTGGAAGAATGTTGAAGTGCTGTGAATTCATTATTAAGATTCTCTATTTTTTGTACAGAATCTTGATCAGGAGATGGTGTACAAACCTTATCTTCAGAATTTTTCTCTTCTACTATATCCTGAATTTTTTCATTTAATACACTTGTTTTTTCATAAACAAAATCCTCAGGTCTATCTTTATCAATCATCTCTTTGGAGCTTTCAAGAGAACAGTTATCTATAATTGCTTCTTGTGTTTCTTTAGTAATGTGAGAAATTTCTGTATCTAATAAATCTTCAGAATCCTCGGTAGAAAATTCATCTAATTCGTTAGAGTTTGAAGGGACAATTTGATCGACTGTTTCTAAATCAATAAGCTCAAATTCTTTGACCATTTCAAGAATTTCTGCATCAAGTTGAGAAGTAAAAGCATCTTGAGCTACTATATCTATATTTTCTGCTTTAGTTTCTGAAGAAACTAAAGCTTCATTGTTATAAAAAACAACAGGTTTTTCAATTTCATTAAATGATGTTTCATATGATTCATTTGAATCATCAGATGAAAAGCCTCCTTCTTGAATTTCGATTACAGGAGGGGTATCTGTTTGGAATATTTCTACAAGCTCATCAACTCTATCACTCTCTTCTTCATCCAATTCGTCTAGCTCATTAGAATCTGCAGGTATAATATGATTTAATGTATCTAAATCAATGTTCTCAAATTCTTTAGTCATTTCAAAAATCTCTTCATCCAGCTGTTCTGTAAACGACTCTTGTGCAATAATATTTATATTTTCTGTGTTATTTTCAGAAGAGGCTACCTTATCTTCATCATCAACTGATTCTTCAGAAAGAGATACGATAGCTTCGTCAATAATTGGATTATATGATAATGTTATCGAGTCATCCTCGGATAGTGTTTCCATAGTGGTAATAACTTCTTCTTCATTTTCAAAATTGCTGAAAGAATAGGTGTTAGAGCTTTCTTCTTGAGTAATGATGTCAGATTGGATTTCATTTTTTGCTACGGTTTCTTGTAATACAGGTTCCTCTAACTCTTTATTTTCTAAAATATGTAGAGTAGATTGTTTCTTGAGTAAAGATTCAACATCTGTAATAATGCTTTTTTCGATCTCTGTAGATTCTGAAGAAAGCTTTATTTCTTGAATATTAAGAGAGTCTTCATTAGTAACAGAATCAACAACAAATTTCTCAACATTACTCGGTGAAGAAACATAAGAAGTTAAAGAAATTTTTGCACCGCTAAAAGGATCTTCCTTTTTATCATTATCAGATAGATTAATAGAAGGGTCTTGTAAGAGCAGATTAGATACTTCTTTATCAAATTCAGAAAACACTTTATTGATCTCTTGATAAGGGGATATTTGATTGATTGTATTATTATATTTTGAATTTTCTGAGGGAATAGATTCTGTAAAACTAAAATCATCTTTATTAAGGGAACTAAATTCTTCATTCATAGGGAAAGTACTCGATATTTCTTCACTGGAAACAGGAATGATATCATCTCTCAATTCTTCTTTATTTTGTAACATATCTAAATTATAGTCTTCAAACGAATTACTGTCAAGAGAGAATGTTTTGACTTCAAGAGCATGAGCAAATTTATTAAAATAAATATTTTTCATTTTCTCTCCTTTAACCAGATATATTGATATTTTTTTGTTGTTGAGTAGAGAAATCTTTTTCTTCTTGTAATAGAAGGTCGTCCCAGGCTCCTTTTAAGTTTTCAAGCACGTTAATAGCTTCTTTTAATGAAAGGATATCTTTTTTTATATTTCCTTCAATTAATAATTTATGTACATAAATATAAAGACTAGATAATTCGTCAGCGAGACTTCCTGCATCAAAATTTAAGGAGGATAATAGCTCACTAACAATATCTTGAGCTTTGATAGCATTGAGATTTGCAACATCAGGCTGATTGTTTTTGATAGCATCAATTGAAATATGAACAAATCGAATTGCGCCAGCATAGAGCATAACTACCAGTTTTAATCTGCTAGCTGTTTCGATATCTGTATTTTTATAGGCTTCATGTCCGTACATAGATTCCTCCAAATATGGGCAATTTCTTGAACTGTATAGCTAATATCGGAAAGAAGTCCTTTTAATTAAGGATCTTTAGCATAAATTTTATAGCTTCTATCATTCCTTGTGGCGAGGCTTGATTTTTACCAGCTAAATTAAAAGCTGTTCCAT
>JBOFDR010000308.1:0-1580 GCA_051647205.1 Brevinema sp.
TTTCTCTTTCTCGTTACACAACAGAAAATGAGATTGATCAAACAATAGAATGCCTCAAAAAATTATTATAAAATATCACAAAAATAAGGAAGTATAGATATGAAAGAAAATTTTAACGACCTAACTATCGTCCAACAACTACGTGTTATTGAAGCTGAATTAGATGAACATGTCAGACCTATGCTGGTAATGGACGGTGGAGATATGGAACTTGTTGACTTAAAAGAAGATGGAGATCAACTACTACTCTTTATTGAATATCTTGGTGCATGTGATGGCTGTCCTAGTGCTTCAACAGGAACGCTAATGGCTATTCAACAATTTCTTCATTCAAGAGTGTCTGATCGTATCGAAGTGGTTCCAAGTCAATTTAAAGATCTTGATCTCATATAAAAATAAGGCTCATAACTGAGCCTTATTTTTTGTTATTTGTAGTGATTATTGTAATTTAAAGATTTGTCCATTTTCTTCTAATTTTTGTTGCGCTATTTGGCTACTCATAGGAGTATCTGTTCCCCATAAAGAAACACGCATTGTTTTTCCATCGATCAATTTTAAACCTAGTAATCTAGGAGAAATATCATTATAAATACTTAATAAAACAAAATTTGTATCTTCTGATATTACTTGGTATTCCGTAAAAGCTGTAGCTAAAATACTTCCAACACCTAGCTTAAGCTTGGCGTTTTGGAATTCTATTCTATTCTGTTTACCGTCTTGACTGATTTTCCATTTAGTATTGTCCAAGCGACTGATTAAAGGAGTGTCCCAATCAGCAACATCGATACCTTGAGCACATGAAGCTATCAACAATAGTGATACCATAAGATATTTCATATATTTTCTCATCTTTCTTAATTTTTAGAATAGCGACTTTTTCACCATTTCAGTACCAAATCTATTAAGTGTAGATTTGTAACCTTCGATTGAGTCTTCTTCTTGAATTACCGAAATTTTAATTGTCTTAGGATTCATTATACTAAGAGCAAAAACATTATTATTAGTCTCAGTATAAACATTAAATACTACAATTTCGTTATCTTCTGCCAATATAAAAGCTGATGCATTAGATAGATAAGAGTTTTTACTAAGAGAAACGTGTACGATATCTTTTTTGAAGCTAATACCAGCATCTTTATATGATGGCATTTCCCACGTAGTGTTTTTTAGGCTTGCTAAGATTTTTGATTCTGCAAGTGTAGGTAGATCTGTAGGCATAATACGGGTGGTAGCTTGATCGTCTTGTTTCTTTTTTCCACCACAAGAAATAAGAAATAACATAAAGAAGAGTGATAAATAAATTCTCATTTGTAAACTCCTTGATATAATATGAAATATATATTATAATTATATAATAAAATAAAATGATAAAGTTTGCAAATATTTTGTCCATCATATTAAAATTTTACAAATATTATATTTTTAAAGTAGGTAATATTATGAAAAGAAAAACTACAGTATTGTTATTGTTTTTTCTCACAACTTGTTCTCGTGAATTCTCTATTTCTAGTGAAAATTCTACAAATATAAATGGATCTGGTTCTGAAAATGGATCGGTTACAATTACAAATTTTGCAGTA
>JBOFDR010000309.1:0-3746 GCA_051647205.1 Brevinema sp.
ATAATAGAGCTAGCTAATTCATTAATAGGAATTTGATAAAGATGATGACCTAAAAGAACAGCTTCCATCGTATCAGTACCCCTGAAATTTAAAAGATTTGCAAGACCACCAATAGCTGCACTTTCTCCTGAAGATGCTCCTCTTGCTCCAAAATCATGTAATGCGAAATTGATAAGTTTATAATGACTATCATCTACACTTTTTAAATATGCTTTATGCAATCGTTTTTTTACCGTATAAGAAATAGTAGCTACAGTTGAAGGGTACCAAATAGCTCGTTGTAAAGCAGTTTCTATAAATCCAGGAAGCCACACTAGATCCGGATCTGATACACTAATGATAAAAACTGGAGTGTTATATTGATTAAGTGGCTCTCCTTCTTTGACTCCAACAATAGTAATTGGTAGGAATCCCTGGTAACAATCAACTATTTTTTGAAAACCACGTTTTGGGAAAGGGTAGCTAGATCCATGGGAATTAAAGTAATCCCATATTTTTTCACATTCTTCAATATCTTGATGAGTGATGGGACTAAGGAGATATTTTTCAATAAAATAATGGATACCAAATGTTATATATGCTGATTGATCATCCCGGATAGCTTTACGAGGAGCAATATAAAAATGGGCTTTTTCAGATTTTGGAGGTAGTTGAAAGAAATGTCCAGCCTTATAGGCATCAGTAGCAAAACTAGTTAAGATGTTCGTACGTATAAAAAAATTTTTCATTGCTCCAAAATCCTTGATATTTATATTTCTATCTATTATAACTTTAAAAAATAATAATTGCAAACAAAAAAAATTTTTGTTTTACCATTCTAATGCCGACAAATAAGTATTATCAAAAAACGGAAATATAAGGGTTTTATTATGAAGTATATATTATTATCTCTAACATTTTTTTTCTCCCTTTCGAATCTTAATGCAGCTGTATATAAGGTTCAAAAGGGTGATTCTTTGTGGGATATTTCTAGTAAGTTTAAAGTGCCTATGGCGACTCTTCGTAAAATCAATGATTTTTATGGAGAACATGTAAGAATAGGGCAACAACTCTTTATTCCTGATAGTATAGAATTATATACTGTTAAAGAAGGTGATACCTACGATAATATTGCTAAAAAATTTCAAACAAAAGTTAAGTATATTATTACCTTAAATAATATTTCAGAAAATCATACTTTTCCTGGTCAAATATTAAAAATACCAGTTGAAAATAAAGTATTCCAGCATGAAGAAATAAAAATGTCTGTAGAAAAACCTATCAATTATACTCCTATTGTCTACAAAGTCAGAAAAGGTGATACACTTAGTGATGTCGCTTTAAAATATAGAACAACAGTACCTAGTTTAAGAGAATTAAATAAAAAAACGTCTACTCAGATTTATGTGGGTGAACGTTTGATAGTTGGTAACAGATCTACCTCTTCCATAAGTCAATCTAAAGGTAGTAGTGAGAATAATACTACTGATAAATTAAAAACAACACATACTGTGCTACGAAATCAGAATTTGGCTGTTATAGCTAATAAATACAATGTTTCTATTAATGATCTTAAGAAATGGAATAATAAAAGATCTTCAACATTACATGTTGGTGAAAAATTAATTGTCTATTCAGATAAACTACCAGAAAAATCTACTATAGTAAAAACAAGTGAATCTATTAAGAAACCTTCTTATCGTGTTATTAATTATACGGTACGGAAGGGGGATCATTTATTATTAATTGCTGCAAAATTTGGTGTTAAATTTTCTGATCTAAAAAAATGGAATAATAAATCTAATGACCGTATTTATATGGGTGAGCGTATTCGTATACATATTCCTAAAAAAATTAATGAAGGTGAGTCTGTAGCTAAGGCTGATAATACTCGATTGATTACTTATACAGTTAAAAAGGGTGACACTTTAGGTGAAATTGCACTCAAACATAAGATATCTTCTGTTCAATTACGATCATGGAATAGAAAAAGTAACTCCCATATTTATCTTGGAGAAAAGTTGAAAATTTACATTCCTTATAATGTTGTAACTCGATCCTCATCTTCTCCATCAAAGAGTAAAGCTCCTCAATACACAGCATCATCTCGTATTACTGGTATTAAAAGTAATCGTTTTAATGACATTGCTTTACCTGTTGTATCATCTCAAATTCTATATACTAGATCTTCGGGACGAGGTATTGATATTCAATTAAAATCTGACTTACCTCTACGCTCTCCAACAACAGCTAAAGTATCTTATGCAGGTTATATTAACGCTCTTAAAAACGTAGTCATTTTAGACCTACCAGATAACAGGACGATTGTTTATGCAGGGTTGAACAATTTAGATGTAACTAAAGGACAACATGTTGTTAAAGGGCAAAATTTAGGGGTTGTAGGGAAGTATAGTAATCAAGATATTCCTACTTTATATATGGAGCTTCGTGATAATAAAAAAGTAGCTAATGCTTTTCATACTTATAAGGTTCTTGCTACAAAAAGAAAAGAAAAAAAATAAATATAGGATCGTACTAAAATAAAACACCAAAAGAAAACGCCCATATCCAAAACAGGTGAGGGAGGAAAGTCTGGACCTTAAAAAACCAAGAAACAGTTAAGAGCTGTCCGTACTTTTGGTACGCGGGAAAGTGTCACAGAAAATAAACAGCTTTCTTTAATAGAAAGTAATGGTGAAAAGGCGAGGTAAGAGCTCACCGCTCTTTTTATAAAAAAAGAGGCATGATAAACCCTCCTTAAGGCAAAGTTAAGCAACATATAATACCATTGGTTTTATGGTGTATGTGGGTAGACTGCAAAGATTTTATTAGTAATAATAAAACAAGATAGATGTTTTCTTCATAACAGAATCCGGCTTATTATTGGTGTTTTATTTTAAAAGATCGTCCAAGGAGTGTACGTTATGCGCCCCCTTGAACATATTATGACAATAACCCAATCTCAACACCTGAAACCTCTTGATTCATCTCAAGATCTCAAACATGCTCAACAAACTCAGCTTTTATCAGATCAAAATACTAAACAAAAAGAATCAGTCTCAAAAATTTCTACTGACACACAAAGTGAATTAACAAATGGTGTTAAAAATGGATTAGGTCAATCCAATTCAAATCTAGATTATCAAGAAGATCACTTTTCATCTAATCAACATCATGATGACAAAGTTACTGAAAAAGAAATTTTAGACGAAAACCATGGTAAAAATATTGATGTTATTTGTTAGTTAATTAGCGATCTTTACTTTTAATTAGCCTTGATATATGTCATCAACATTTGAAATTATTTAAAATTTATTTTATAATAATGTATATTATTCACACTAAGGAATTCATATGATTCGTACAAGATTCGCTCCTTCTCCAACAGGGAATATTCACGTTGGAAATGTTAGATCAGCTCTTTTTGGCTGGCTTTTTGCCAGAAGTCAAGAAGGGGCATTTATTTTACGTATTGAAGATACAGATCAAGAAAGATCAAAGCCAGAATATACAGAAATGCTCTTAGATGATATGGAATGGCTTGGTTTGAAATGGGATGAAGGTCCCCGGGTTGGTGGTGCATATGGTCCCTATTTTCAAACAGAACGAACCCATATTTATGAAGAATATACAAAAAAATTATTGCAAAGTGGACATGCATTTAAATGTTATTGTAGCGATGAAGATCTAGAAGCAGAACGTGAAAAATCAGAGCAAGAATCTCGACCTCCTCATTATCAAGGAGCTTGTCGTCATTTAACAGTCGA
>JBOFDR010000310.1:0-7787 GCA_051647205.1 Brevinema sp.
ATTTGCGGACGTCCTCGCTCCTACATGAGAGATTTTGGTGTGTGTCGTTTGTGTTTCCGTAAACTTGCATCTCAGGGTCTAATTCCAGGTATTACCAAGTCTTCTTGGTAAATACCATCAAGGGACAATTTTTTTGTTCCCTTCTTAAAAAAATATAAGGCGAGGAAATCCTATGGATATTATCGCAGATAGCTTAACAAAAATAAGAAACGCAACAATGCGTGGTCTTTCTAAAACAAGTGTTAAGAAGACTAAGCTTATTGAAGAGCTTCTAAAAATTATGAAACGCGAAGGATATATCGAGAACTATAAAGATAGTACTCAACCATACATGATCGATGTAACCCTCAAATATATCAATGGCAAATCAGTTATTGATGACTTGAAGCGTGTAAGTAAACTTTCACGTCGTATTTATGTTGGGAAAGATTCCATCCCTCGTGTTTACAACAACTATGGAATCGCAATTTTAACAACCTCAAAAGGTGTTATTACAGACAAAGAGGCTCGTTCACTAGGTATTGGTGGTGAAGTTCTCTGTCATATTTGGTAGGAGAATCATATGTCTCGTTTGGCAAAAAAATCCCTGCCCATTCCTAACGGCGTTACTGTTACGGTAGAAAATGGGATTGCTACTTTCAAAGGTGCATTAGGCACTATAGCTCAAGATTTTGACAGCACACTTATTGTTCCTGTTGTTGAAAAAGAAGAACTTTTCGTTAATCGTAATTGTGATTTAAAAGACGCAAAAGCAAAACAAGGTCTTTACTGGGCATTATTCAGAAACCACCTCACAGGTGTATCCACAGGATTTACTAAGCAGCTTGAAATTCAAGGTGTTGGTTACCGTTGGGACGGTAAAGATGGTAAAAATCTTAACTGTACCGTTGGTTTTTCTCACCCTGTTTCTTATTCTGCTCCTGAAGGAATTGTTCTTGAGCAACCATCAGCAAATATTATTATTGTGAAAGGTTTTGATAAACAAGTTGTCGGTCAAGTAGCTGCCAATATTCGTGCTATCAAAAAACCTGAGCCTTATAAAGGGAAAGGAATTCGCTATGTTGGCGAAGTTGTCCGCCTCAAAGAAGGTAAGAGTGGTAAAAAATAAACTCTAAACTAGCTTTATCAAATGGGAGAGGCAATGTTAACTTCTTCCAGAGATATCGCACTCAATAGCATTGTTGTGGATAAAGGGATACATATTACTTCTAGAAAAAGCAACCTTGTTAAAAGGAGATTTTGCATGAGTAACATCATGACTGATAAAACAAAACGTTTTCAAAAACGTAAACTCAGAAGTAAAAAACACATTCGTGTTTCTGCAGATCGTCCTAGAATGACAGTTTTCAGATCTAAAAAATATTTATATGTCCAAGTGATCGATATGTATAATAATACACTAACATCATTTTCTTCTCTTTCTAATGAATTAGGGAAAGAAAAATTAGGCAATAATATTGCAGATGCAACAATTATTGGTACCAAAATTGGTGAAAAATTGAAAGCACTCAATATTACTAAGGTCGCATTTGACCGTAACGGTTACCTGTACCACGGGAAAGTAAAAGCTCTTGCTGATGCTTGTCGTGCAACAGGAATCGAATTCTAGGGCTAAGGATCTACTATGGCTGAGAATCAAAGCAATCCACAAAACGAGCAAAGAGCTCCTCGTGGAGAAAGAAAAAGTAATACTAATAATAACAAAAGACAAAGTAACAGAAAAGATCGTCGTGAAAAACCAGAAGCAGTAGCATCTGAGTGGGAAGAAAAAGTTGTAAGTCTTAGACGTGCAACAAAAGTTATTCCTGGAGGACGTCGTTTTCGTTTCAATGCAATGGTTGTTGTTGGTAACAAAAAAGGAAAAGTGGGACTTGGATATGGTAAAGCTAATGAGCTTGTTGATGCTATTAAAAAAGCAAAAGACAAAGCCATTGCAAATGCATTACCTATTCGTTTGAAAGGAACTACTATTCCTCATGAAATTTTAGGGGAATATAAAGCATCCCGTATCCTAATGAAGCCTGCGACTAAAGGTACAGGTGTTATTGCAGGTGGTGCTGTTCGTCCTGTTCTTGAACTCTTAGGCGTTCATGATATCTTAACAAAATCTCTGAGATCTGCTAATGCTGTTAACTTAATTAAAGCAACATTTGATGGATTGACAAGACTTTATAATATTGAAGATATTGCTGCAAAACGTGGAAAAACAGTATCTGAAATTTTTGAAAATAAGTAAAGGAGCGCAATGATGGGTCATCTTGAACTCAAACCAAATGAAGGCGCTACAAAAAAGCGTAAGCGAGTAGGTCGCGGTACTGGTAACGGTACAGGTAAAACCTGCGGAAAAGGACATAAAGGGCAAAAAGCTCGTTCAGGTGGAGGAGTACCTTTGTATTTTGAAGGCGGTCAAATGCCTCTTTATAGAAGAGCTCCAAAGCGTGGTTTTAAAAACATATTCAAAGTATACAATAATGTTGTTAACTTAGAATCTTTAAACGTGTTTCCTGATGGATCTGAAATCACATCTGAAATGCTCAATATAGCAGGATTAGTGAAAGATAATGGCAATCCTATTAAAATCCTTGCAAAAGGAATGGGTGATGTTTCTTTTACAGCAAAAAATTTAAAAATTCACGCACATAAAGTATCCATTCAAGCAAAAGCTCTTCTAGAAAAATCTGGATCTTCAGTTATTACGCCTGCGTAAAAATTAAGAGGTAAACATGTCCGTTGTGATAAATATGTTTCAAATTCCAGAACTTCGTAAAAGACTTTTCTTTACATTAATGATCATGGTAGTAGTACGTGTCGGGGCACAGATTCCTGTTCCCGGCGTGCAACTCCAAAATCTCCTTGCTGCCGTAGGTACAGATACCAATAATTTTATTGCATTTGTAAATCTTCTTAGTGGAGGAGCTTTAGGAAGAGCTTCTATTTTTGCATTAGGTGTCATGCCTTATATTACGGCAAGCATCGTTATGCAATTATTGACTGTTATTGTTCCTGCGATCGAAAAAATGGCTAAAGAAGGTCCAGAAGGGCGTAGAAAGATACATCAACTATCTCGTTTAGGAACAATTCTCGTAGCTGGTGTGCAAGGAGTTATCTTTGCAAACTATCTTTCCAGTTTTAATGCCTATACGACTACTCCATTTATTTTATTGGATACTAAGTTTTTTGTTCTTTTATTTACTGTGTCAGTGATTACTGGTACTTTATTGCTTATGTGGCTCGGAGAACAAATAACTGAAAAAGGTTTAGGAAATGGTATTTCGATGATTATCCTTAGTGGTATTGTTGCACAGTTTCCTCCAGCGATCCACACGATATTTAATCGCCCAGCAGATCCAATTATTACGTTGTTGATAGGGCTTATGTTTTTAGGTTTTATTATGGCAGTAATTTTTGAAGAAATGGCACTTCGTCGTGTACCTGTACAATATACAGGTCCAGGATCTATGGGTAGTGCTACCTATTTACCTTTTAAAGTTAATCCAACAAATGTGATTCCTGTGATTTTTGCTTCTGCAGTATTGGTATTTCCTGTCCAATTAGCACAATGGTTTGGTTCAAAAGCACCGTGGTTGCAACAATTATCAGTTGCTTTACAACCTGGCCAATTATGGTACTCCGTAGTTTATTTTGCTCTGATTTTATTCTTTGCATTTTTTTACATAGAGATTGAATTAAATCCCCATGATATTGCAGAAAATCTAAGAAGACAAAATGCTTTTATTCCTGGTGTTAGGCCTGGAACAGAAACTGAGGAATATATTTCTAATACATTATACCATTTAACACTCCCTGGAGCTGCGTTTTTAGGTGTGATAGCGTTATTACCAACTTTTGTTGTGAACAGATTGGGAGTTCCTGATAATATTGCTTATTTACTTGGTGGGACATCATTAATTATATTAGTTGGAGTATCCTTGAACACCTTAAGACAAATAGAGTCATTTTTAAATATGAATCATAAAGATGGTTTCTTAAGTCCTACAAAAAGGACCTACTAGCTTATGAATAAGAGAATTGTATTTTTAGGTTTTCCCGGTTCAGGGAAAGGAACTCAAAGTACCTTATTAAGTAAAGAATTTGATATATTTGCTCTTTCCACCGGAGATGCATTTCGTCGCATGATTAAAAAAGGAACAGGTAAAATTGCAGAAGAAGTTAAATCTTGTATCAATGAAGGTCGTCTAGTATCTGACGAGCTTACTTTTGAAGTAGTCAAATCATCGCTTCCTTCTGTAGGTAATTGGATTCTTGACGGATTTCCTCGCAATTTAAATCAGGCTAAAATTCTTAATGAATTTTGTCCACCGACTGATGTGATCCTTGTCAATGTTGATGAAAATATAATTTTTCAGAGATTAACAGGCAGACGCCTTGCAAAAAGCTCTGGAAAAATGTATAATATATTCTTTAATCCACCAAAACATGATGGTGTGTGTGATGAAACCGGAGAGTTGCTGATTCAGAGAGACGATGATCAGCCTGAAACAGTACAAAAACGACTCGATGTTTATCAATCAGAAACAGCGCCTCTTATTGAGTTTTATCAACAACAAGGTATACTTCACCAAGTCAAAGGTGACGAGGATATTAATGAAGTATATCAAAATCTTAAGGAGGTCTTAGGACTCTTATGATGATGGATAAAGAAGATGTTATCAAAATAGACGGTATTGTTATGGAACAGTTGCCAAGTGCCGTCTTTAAAGTAGAATTAGAAAATAAACAACAAATTCTAGCACATATTTCCGGTAAAATGAGAATCAATCATATCAAAATTTTAGCCGGAGATAAAGTGAGTATTGAGCTTTCTCCTTACGATTTAAGTAAAGGAAGAATAGTATATCGTTATAAGTAGAGAGGCTATTTCATGAAAGTGAGAGCATCAGTTAAACCAATGTGTGAAAAATGTCGTATGATTCGTCGGCATGGAATTTTAAGAGTGATCTGCGAAAATCCTAAACACAAACAAAGACAAAAAGGTCAGAAAAGAATCTAGATGGAGGTCATCTATGGCACGTATTGCCGGTAGAGAGGTACCAAATAATAAAGCTGCATGGATTGGACTTACATATGTTTACGGTATCGGCAGACATTCTGCTTTGAAAATTGTTGAAGCTGCAAAAATTGAAAAATCTAAAAAAATTGGCGAACTTTCTGAAGAAGAATTGAATCGTATTCGTGAGGCAATCGATGGTACATACAAAGTAGAAGGTGATCTCCGTACTGAACGTTCAATGAATATTAAACGTCTCATTGATATTGGTTGTTATAGAGGACTTCGTCATAAAAAACGACTTCCTGTTCGTGGACAAAGAACACGTACAAACGCACGTTCTTGGAAAGGTGCTCGTGCGAATGCGATCAAAAAGAAGTAAGAGGTTGAACAATGGCCGCTAAAGCAAAAAGTTCTAATAAAAGAAGAAAAGAGAAAAAGAATATTGTTGAAGGGATTATTCATATTCAAGCAACTTTCAACAATACTTTAATCACAGTTACTGATATGAACGGTAACACTATTTCTTGGGCAAGCTCTGGTGTCGGTGGATTTAAAGGAACCAAAAAAGGTACCCCATTTGCTGCTCAGCTTGCTTGTGAAAAAGCTATGGAAGGTGCAAAATTCCATGGACTACAATTTGCACATGTTCGCGTAAAAGGTCCTGGACCTGGTCGTGAGTCTGCTATTCGTGCAGTTGATGTCGCTGGTGTAAGAGTTAAAAGTCTTCGTGACGTAACTCCTATCCCTCATAATGGATGCCGTCCTCGTAAAAAGCGACGCGTCTAATCATACATTATTTAGGAAGGTAGATTATGGCGCACAGAGAATTACTGAAAAATTTAATTCTTCCCTACGAGTTAAAGTATGAGCATAGCACATATAATAACAACTATGGGAAATTCTACATTTATCCTTTTGATAAAGGTGTAGGTGTAACAATAGCGAATTCACTTCGCAGAACTCTTCTTAGTGCGATTCCTGGATATGCTTTTACTTCTGTAAAAATCCAAGGAGTTAATCATGAATTTGATTCTATAGAAGGGGTTAAGGAAGATATCACAGATGTGACACTTGCTTTGAAGAAAGTAAGGCTATTTCTTAATGATCAAACTAATAAGAAAAAAATTCGTGTTGAGAAAAAAGGACCTGGGTATTTAACTGCAGCTGATTTTATGGTTGATTCTACAATCGATATTGCAAATCCAGATCTTGTTATTGCAACATTGGGTGATAAAGCTCATATAGTAATGGAATTAGATATTGAATTTGGAAGAGGATACCGTTCTGCTGAAGATGCTCTTGCTCAAGTTGATGAAATCTCAGTTATTCCTATTGATGCTATTTTTTCGCCGATTGATCGTGTAAATTTCTTGATTGAAGAATACCGTGTTGGTGAAAAAACAGACTGTGAGAAAATTGTCTTAGAAGTATGGACAGGTGGAATTATTAATCCCGCTGATGCTGTAGCTGATGCTTCATTTATCCTCCAAAGTTATTTCTCTATGTTTGTGAATTTTGAACCTATCGAAGAAGTCGTAATGACTGGAGCTTCAGATACTTTATCAGCAGAAGATGAAGTGTTGATAAAAAGTGTTGAAAGCTTAGATCTTTCAGTTCGTTCTTTAAATTGTTTGCAAAGTGAAAATATCGCAACAATTGGTCAATTACTTTCTTATTCTAGAGATGAACTGATGAAAATCAAGAATTTTGGTAGAAAATCTCTGACAGAAATCGGAGAGAAATTAACTGAATTCAACTTATCAATTAAAGAAGATTAATTTCTTCTTTTGAATGTGACTGTTAGTCACGAAAACTACCCAAGGAGCTGTTGAATGCGTCATGGAAAGAAAGTTGCAAAACTTAGCCGCACAAGAAGTGCTCGTAGTGCTCTCTTTAGAAATCTTGCTCAATCATTATTCAAGTATGAAAGTGTAACAACTACGCTTACAAAAGCGAAAGCACTTCGTCCTTATGCGGAAAAACTTATTACAAAAGCAAAAACCAATAATTTACATCATAGAAGATTAGTTCTTGCTAAAATCTATGATAAAAAAGTTGCTTCTAAATTATTTGATGATATTGCTCCTCGTTTTGCTGAGCGTAATGGTGGATACTTACGTATCTCTAAATTAGGTCAAAGACAAACAGACGGTGCTGAAATGGCAATTGTTGAATTTGTTGAAAATTAAGAATCAATAAATCTATTAAATCCCTCTTTATGAGGGATTTTTTTTGTTTCCTAATTTGATCCTTTACTATTTTTCTTATTTGTGCTATAATGTTAATTAAGTAAATCTCATTTTTGGGAGCATTTTATGAGCTATGAAGTTGTTATAGGATTAGAAGTCCATGTTCAATTAAACACTAATACAAAAATCTTTTGTTCTTGTCCCTTAACCTTTGGTTCGGAACCTAATACCGCTGTATGTCAAGTATGTCTTGGTTATCCAGGTACTTTACCTGTCTTAAATAAAATGGCACTCCAAAAAGCTATTTTAGCTGGTTTGGCGTTACATTCGGAAGTGAATTTATTTTCACAATTTGATCGCAAAAATTATTTTTACCCAGATCTTCCTAAAGGATACCAAGTTACTCAAAATTATTTTCCGATTTTAACAGGTGGTTATATTCCTATTCATTTGGGTGATGAAACCAAAAAAAATATCCGTATTCATCATACCCATCTTGAAGAAGATGCAGGAAAATTGATACATAATGATCATGAAGATTTTAGTCGAGTTGATCTTAATCGTGCGGGTACTCCTTTGTTGGAGAT
>JBOFDR010000311.1:0-4447 GCA_051647205.1 Brevinema sp.
TTCATTTTCAAGCATAGCACTGGTGATTTTAAGTACTGTTGATTCAGGAACAAAAAGATTCCAAGAGCCTGAAATAGCACCATTAATAGAAGAAGAACTTCCTATGATTGCACCTGAAAGATCTTCTGTGATTTTTGCATTAGTTCCTGTTAGTATATTTACTTGATCAAGAGTTACTGATTTATTTGTTAATTGAGATAACACGGATGCACGATTGGTACCTAATTCATTTGCTAATTTTGAAAGATTTATTTCTTCAGCGTTAGACAACTTGTCATTGCTAGTATTCTCCATTGATGACCCTGATAGTATAGCATCTAATTCTTCTTGAGATAATGTTGTATCGCTCATTTTTCCCTCCACCTGTTTGGTATTCCTCTTTACCTATGTTAATTTTCGGAATTTCTCAAAAAAGCTTTATATTTTTTTGAGAAAATATTCGAGATTCTTAAAAAGGTTGGAAAGATTGCTAAAATATATAATATTATATATAATATATTTATGAATAATGACAAAAAAAAGGATTCGTGGTTTGTTTATATATTAGAGTGTCAAAATGGAAATTTGTACACAGGGATCACCAAAGATGTACAGAAAAGATTTCAAACACATCTTCTTGGTAAAGGTGCTAAGTATACCAAAATATACCCACCAACAAAGATTCTTTATATAGAAAAACTTCCTTCTCACTCTGATGCTATAAAAAGAGAGATTGCTATCAAAAAAATGCCTCGCTCTCAAAAATTTTCATTAATTCAATCATAATTATAATATTTTATAAATATTTATTTCATTTCTGATTTATAAGGAGAAAAAAATGAAAAAATTAGCTTTGTTATTTGTATTAGCAACAACGGTAACATCTGTTCATGCTACTAATAATTACTCTACAGGAAACATTATCCTAGGAATTGGTTTAGGAGCTGGTACTGCAACTATTAATCCTGTTGGAAGTCCTCAGTTAACTGTAAATCCTTCGGTTGAACTGATTCTTGGTGCTTGGACACCATCTAAAGTAGGAGTTGCTGTAGGTCTTACTTTAGATTCTTCTGCTAACTTTTTTGGTTTTGGAACAACAGGAACATTGGCAACGATGGCAACATTGCATCTGACTTTAGCAAAAAATTTTGACTGGTATACTTCTTTGGGTATGGGTATGCAATTACGTCCTATTGGAAATGGAAGCATAGGTGTTTATAGACTTCATGCAGGTTTTCAAACAGGGTTTAATTTTATGATTACACAACAAGTGTTTCTTTATATGGGTATGGCACTCCATGCTGATGAATTTTTTGGTGCTACAGGTGTGAAGATTCGTTTTGGTAATTATAAAAAATTAAATTAATCTGTATTTCTTTATTCAATTGGTAATAAATTTAAAAAAACCCCCAGATTTCTGGGGGTTTTTTATTAATATGTTATTCTTAATGGGTTACTAACTCTGAAGATTTAAAAATCTCTGTTTCTAAACAGGAGTCTATTTCACCAGATAAAATATGTTCAATCATATCACAAGCTTTTTCTATAGATGGTCCTAGTTTTTGGATTTCATCTTTTGAGAAAGATCCAAGAACATGGGAGTCCATAGTTCTATTTTCGCAAGGTCTTCCGATTCCTATACGAACTCTAGGAAAGTTATCTGCTTTTAAAAATTTAATCAATGATTTAATACCATTATGACCACCAGATGATCCATATTTTTTAACACATACTTGACCTAGTTCTAAATTAGCATCATCACAAACAACAATAATATCTTGTGGTTGAATACGTAAAAAGCTTGCCATATAAAGAACAGCTTCTCCACTTAAGTTAATAAATGTTTGGGGTTTGAGAATGATAATTTTTTCATTTTTAAAACGCATCTTACCAATCAATGATTTTTTCTTCTTAATGTCAATTGATATCTTATATCGTTTTGCCAAATGATCAAGAACTAAAAACCCTAAATTATGTCTCGTTTTTTCAAAGCGATCTCCAGGATTACCTAATCCAACTATCAGTTTCACGAAGTCCCCCTCATTTAAAAAATTTTAATTACATTAGTATAACTATTAACTGTTTTGATACTATTTTACTTCTGTTAGCACTGTTCCTTGGTTGGTTTTGATTTTACATCCTGTTGGTACAGTTAAATCACGAACGATGATATTTCTTTTACGTTGAAGATCAGCAATACTAATCGTTAATTTTTTAGGCATATTTTCAGGTGTTGCCTCGATAAGAACTTTTCTTACATAAGTGAGTAAGCTACCACCTTCACGAACCCCTACTGGTATTCCTTCAAATTCAATAGGAACAAGTGTAGAGAAACTATGACCTTTTTCTAACACATAAAAATCAACATGCATAAATCTGCGAGAAATTGGATCAATTTTATAATCTTTAGTGATTACATTATATTCTTTTCCATTAACTTTTAATGTGAAAGGAATATGTCTTTCGTTAGTAGGGAACATTTTTTCAAAAGAAACATAGTCAATAGAAATATTGATATTTTCTTTGATTTGTGGTCCATAGATAACAGCAGGCATTCTAAATGCTGCTCTTAAAGATTTGTTTGCACTTTTAGTAAAAGAAGTGCGAAGCTGTCCCTCTAAAAGGGTTGTTGACCATTTTTTTTCTGCCATGATATGTGGCCTCCTCTGGGTATCGGTTTTAACAACCTACAACCAGCTTAAATTAATATAATTTAAGACATGATTTGAGTATGTTACTATGCTAGTATAGCATGTTTTACGGTAATTTAGCAAGAGTTTTGTTGATTTTATCAACTATTCGCTCAAGGAAATAAATAATTCTTTTTGTTTTTATAAAGTAATTTTCAAAAAATCCGATCCTTATATAGCTTGCAAATAATCTTTTGAATGTCATGTAATAAAAAAAGTAAAAATATTTAATATGCAGGATCCGCGTAGGAGGAATATCATGAAAAATAGTGAGACTATAATTATTCAATTAAACAATATTCTCATATCAATGTACTCTATACTGATGAATATGTTAGAACTAGAAGATAAAAAATATGAATCAATTAAGAATGTTGATTTTATATCGTTAAACCACCTAAACGAAAAAGAAGAAGAATTAGTTGGATTGATAAGTTCTTTTGAGAGCAAACGACAAGATGTGATTGATCATCTATCATTGATCTTAGGATTTGATCCTAGTCTCACTGTAACTCAAGTTATCCATAAACTACCTATTAAATCTCAAGAAATCATTAAGAATTCTTGTATCGATATTAGAAAAGTTTGTGATCGTATTGCTATAGCTTCGGAACGTAACCACTATATTCTTCACAGTCACACAGAAATTTTTTCACAAATTTTAGATATTGTTGCTGGAGATAATGGTATGTCTGATCAATATAATTACTTTGGTAGTTCTGTGTCATCGCATGAGGCTTCTTTGAATTTATTAGACCAAATCGTATAATAAAAAATTAATATTACTAAATAATATTGTTCATAATAATACTGGTCTGGGATTTGCTCTGGAGGGAGAAAATGATATCATCATTTTTAGGATTGGAGATGGGAAGAGGTGCTTTGCAAACTACCCAAAAAGGTCTTCAAACAGTTAGTCACAACTTAAATAATCTTAATACAGAAGGATACACACGTCAGCGTGCTACCCAAAAAACCATGCCTGCTTTATTTCCTAATAGTTTTACCAAACCTAATATGCCAGGACAACTCGGTACAGGGGTAACAACGGAACAGATTGCTCGTATTAGAGATGTATATCTTGATGATAGAATTGTTTTTGAGAACGGAGGCTTAGGTTTTTGGTCTCAAAAAAAAACAATGCTTAATCAAGTAGAAATGCTTATGAATGAACCTGGTAATGCGAGTATCCGTACAGATCTTGAAGCATTTTGGGATTCGTGGCAGTCTGTTTCTGATTCACCTACGGATGATGCAACAAGAGTCCATTTGTTAGAGCGTGCGAAAACACTGACACAAAGTTTTCGTGCTCAGCATAATGCTCTTAACGATATCCAAACTCAAACCAACGCCCTTGTCGAACAAAAAATTAATAGATTAAACGATATTGCAGAGACTCTTTCTATTCTTAATAATCAAATTAAAAAACAAGAACTTACAGGAAGTCTTCCTAATGATCTTTATGATAAACGTGATTTAATGATTGATGAGTTATCTAAACTTGCAGATATTCGCTTAGAAAGAAATAACCCTAAAGAATTTATTGTTTATATTGGTGCTGAAAAACTTGTTCAAGGTGATACTTTTGCTAAAGTCGAAGCATACTCAGATCCTAATAACAAAGGATTTGTTACTGCTCGTTGGCAACAAACAGGTCAAGATATCAATCTAGGACAAGGTGAGATATCTGGATTAGTAGAAGTACGTGATGTTGATGTTGATGATATGCTCACAAGATTAGATTCTTTTGCTTATGGATTGATTGATGCTGTTAACTC
>JBOFDR010000312.1:0-4537 GCA_051647205.1 Brevinema sp.
ATAGTCAAGATAGGTATTTTTTGATTCAACAACTCAAGCAGGTGCTTTTGTCGCTTAGCTAAATTAAAGATCTCTTCATTAGAAAACCGATATATTTATATCTTATTTTAGTTATTTTATATTTATTTGGATTTTTTATGAGAAATTGGAAAATTATTTTTAACTTGTTATTTTTGCTACTTGTTTCTTGTAGATATGCCGTAAAATCAAATCAACAACATGCTTATCTTGAAACAAGGATCTTACTGTCATCTGCAAAAGAATTTATAGTATCTCCACAAAGTTCTTATATTATTGCACTAGGAGATAAATATCTTTTAAGAGAAGGTGATCTTAATTTTCAGTTATCTGTTGAAGGTATTATGTTAAATAATGTTGCGACTAAGCTTTTTACCATTGATTTAGAAGGTGTACAAAGCTTTTTTTTCAATGGAAAAGCTTATAAAGGTTCTTTTACCGTCCATCATAAGGGTTCAGAGTTGTACTTGATTAATAAGATTAATTTAGAAGACTACCTGCTAAGTGTTATTCCAGCTGAAGTCTATACTTCTTGGAGTCTAGAAACTCTAAAAACTCAGGCAATTGCATCACGTACTTATGCACTTTATGAGATAAAAAGAGTTCGCAGTAAGTTCCCAAAACAGGAGTTTGATCTTTATTCAGATACAAGATCTCAAGTTTATGCAGGTATATCGACAGAAAATAAAAAAACTACTAAAGCTATTCAAGATACCGTAGGACAGGTTTTGACTTACAAAGGAGATCTTATTAAATCCTATTTTTCAGCTTCTGTTGGTGATATGAGTGCAAAAGGATCAGAAATTGGTCATGAAGAAGAATATCTTCAGCCAAGAAGTTTAAAATTATCTAATATGACTCATCCTTATGTTTCATGGAGCACCAATCTTTCATCAGATCAGCTTACTAAGTATTTTCGATTAAAGGGTAAATTGATTGATATCAAAGTAGTGTCTCGAACTTCTTCGGGTAGGATTGATAAATTAGAATTAGTCACCACTACTAGTACAAAAATAGTATTTGGGAATGATTTTAGGAAGCAACTTGGTTATCAATTTATGAAAAGTACCTATGCAGATATTTTTGTATTAGGAGATTCTGTAATGATTCAGGGACAAGGCTTTGGACATGGAGTGGGGCTAGGACAATGGGAAGCACAAGAACTAGCAAAGAGAGGAGTTTCTTATCCAAAAATACTCACCTATTTTTATAAAAATACAGAATTATCTTATTTATATTAAAGCAAAAAAGCGAAGATAAAATCTTCGCTTTTTTGCTTTAATATAAATATTATCTAAATTTAGTTAAGAATTTTTATCCAAGTCTTTAGAAGTCATACTCTTATCTTCAAAAAAAGTCATTAAGATTGTTAGAAGGATACATCCACATACAATACATATGTCAGCAAGATTAAAAGTATACCAACGATAACCTTGGATCCCGAGATCTAAATAATCAATAACAAATCCATTTTGAATCCGATCAATAATATTTCCTAAAGCTCCACCCATAATAACACTTAAACAAATATATCCTGTAAAAACTACTTTGTTTCGAAGGAGTTTATGAAGGTTTTTATAAAAATAGACTAATACTCCAAAAGCCATAATAGAAATAACAATTAATATAATTGTTGTAATAAATACTGGAAGATCACTTAATAATCCAAAAGTAATACCAAAGTTTTGAACATAGGTTAGTTTGAAAAAGTCTCCTATTACGGAAATTGATGCCGAATAAGGGTATGGGGCACTATTAAAGGTATTGAGAATCATTTGTTTAATTAAGAGATCTGCCCCACATAATACTACAGTGATAGCAATCATAAGAGTATCTATTTTTTTGATTTTCATTCATTACATCCTTTTTGTTATTTTAAAATTTTTGTAGAGCTTCATGACAACGAGCACAAATCTTATTTTCATTAATATGATCACTGATAAACCAGCAACGTTCACATTTTTGGCGATTATCTCTGAGAGCAGCAGAGGCGATAATTGTGATATCGGGTTTCTCATGTTTTGAGATAGATACATAAGATACAATCAACATCTCAGCAAGGGTCTCTTTTAAAGGAGTTATTTGCTTAAATAACTCTGAGGCACAGGAAATACTGATCTGTCCTTCTAAGGAAGATCCTATAATACCTTCATCGCGAAGTTCTTGTAATTTTTTAAGAGCCTCATTTCTGATTGTGTGAAGGATAGAAATATGATTGTTAAGATCTGGGTTGATCCATTGTGTAGGAATATCTTGATAATCTGTTAAATGCACAGAATCTTCTTTTTTGGCAAAAGGGGCATATTGGTAGACTTCTTCAGCAGTAAATACAAGTACAGGAGCCATCATTGTGGTTAATTCTTCTAAAATATGAAATAGCACTGTCTGAGCAGACCGACGTTTAGGATCATTTGGAGCAAGTATATAGAGACGATCTTTCAAAATATCAAAATACTCTCCGCTAAGATCAATGATTGTAAAGTTAAAAATATCGCGATAAGCACGGTGAAACTGATAGTTATCCATATACTTGGTAAAAGATTCTTTTAGTTCTGCTAAGCGATGAAGCATGTACTGATCAAGAGGAGTAAGATTTTCGTAAGAAAGCTTATCTGCTTGGGCAAAATCACCTAAAGTTCCTAAAAGATATCTAAATGTATTTCGTAATTTTCGGTATAGATCAATTGTTTTTTGGATCAAACCTTCTCCAATACGAAGATCTTTAGAATAATCTTCTGTTACTGTCCAAAGACGTAAGATATCGGCACCATATTTATCGGTTATTTCAGATGGAGAGACAGAATTTCCTGCAGATTTATGCATCTGACGCCCTTGTTCATCTAAAACCCAGCCATGAGTGAGAACAGTTTTGAAAGGTGCTACGTTATTAATGGCCATAGAATTCCATAAGGAAGCTTGGAACCAACCTCGATATTGATCATTTCCTTCAAAATATAAATCTGCAGGAAACCAATCATATTTTCGGAGTATGGCATAATGAGAAGTTCCGGAATCAAACCATACATCTAATATATCTGTTTCTTTTTTGAATTTTTTATGTCCACACTCTGTGCAACAAAAATTAGTAGGAAGAAGGGCATCACTTTCATTTTCAAGCCAAACATTCAAACCATTTTTTCTTACTTTTTCGGCAATATAAAAAGCAATTTCTTTGCTGACCAAGGCTGTTTCACATTCTTCACAATAAAATGCAGGAATAGGTACGCCCCATTTTCGTTGACGAGAAATACACCAATCTGGTCTATTAGAGAGCATGTTTTTGAGTCGATCTTCTCCCCAAGATGGAATCCAATTAATCTTAGGTAATTCCTGTAATGTTTTGCTAACAAGCTCTTGATCAGATACTTTGAAGAACCATTGGGGTTTTGTACGGAAGATCACAGGTGTTTTGGTTCTCCAATCATGAGGATAGGAATGAGTAATATTTACGCTATAGTAGAGGAGATTTTTTTCTTTCAAAAATTCAAGTATGAGAGGATTTGCATCAAAAACTTCAATTCCTTCCCATTCAGGTACTTCAGAAGTAAAGCAACCAGCATCATCAACAGGAGAAAGGACATCAAGATTATATTTCATTCCTGTTTGAAAATCTTCTGTACCATGACCTGGAGCTGTATGAACAATTCCAGTACCAGTATCCATAGTTACATAATCTGCAAAAACAACTTTTGATTTTCTATTAATCCAAGGATGTTGTACGATAAGAGATTTTAGTTGGTCTTTAGATAGTATTATGGTACTTTTTTCAGTAGCATTGGTAAGAGCAAGGATAGATTTTTTTAGCTCACTTGCAAGGATAAGAGTTTGTCCATTTTCAAGTGTTACTGCTTCATAAGAAGCCTCAGGATGAAACGCTATAGCAACATTAGACGGCAATGTCCAAGGGGTGGTTGTCCAAATAATAACAAAAGAATTTTTTGGTAATTCAGGAATATTATGATTGGAAATATTAAAAAGTACATAAGCAGTCGGAGAAGTGTGCTCATGGTATTCCACTTCAGCATCAGCAAGAGCCGTACGAGTTTTTGGAGACCAATAAATAGGACGTTGCCCACGGTAGATATAACCTTTATCTGTTAAAATCCCAAAGGCTTCGATAATAGCTGCTTCATAGTCATTACTCATTGTAAGGTAAGGATTTTCCCAGTCAGCACACACACCTAGTCTGATAAAACTTGCTTTTTGTTTTTCTACAAAATTCTGAGCATATTCACGTGATTTTTGACGAAGTTCAACAGGTGTCAAAGAGTCTGCGTTTTTTTTAAGAGCTTTGAGAGTGTTTAGTTCTATAGGTAATCCATGGCAATCCCAACCTGGGATAAAAGGCACTTGAAATCCTTTCATAAATTTATAACGACAAATAGTATCTTTTAAAATCTTATTTAATGCTGTCCCAAGATGGATATCTCCATTAGCATAAGGAGGTCCATCATGAAAAATAAACTTAGGTGCAGAGGATCTTTTTTCTAAACGATGCCGATAAATATCTTGTTTTTTC
>JBOFDR010000313.1:0-10426 GCA_051647205.1 Brevinema sp.
CATTTGTGTGGTACTTTTTTAATTATTAGTTGATAATTTAAGGGATCTTTACAACAATAAAGTTTAAAATAAGCCAAAAGAGCATTAAGATCATTGCTGCATAAAGCCACGCTTTGAATTTTTCTTCATATAAAACACGTCTTTTAATTGAAAATTCACTTTTTTCAAGACTATCAATCTCATTATAGACATTTTGAAGAGTACTTTCACTTGTTGCGGCAAAAAATTTACCTCCAGTAATATGAGCGATTTCTTCAAGTGTTTCAGGATCATAATCTTTGCTAACTACATAACGATAAGCTTTTCCAGTACTATCAGCTACTTGGAAAGTACCACCTGTATTACCTATACCAATCGTATAGATCTTGATCCCTAATTCCCGTGCGACATTGGCTGCAGAAATAGGATCCACAATACCGGCATTGTTAATTCCATCTGTCAATAAAATAATCACTTTACTTTTAGCTGTAGAATTACGAACTCTATTGAGCGCTGTCAGAAGACCTGTACCAATAGCAGTAGCTCCTTCATCAAAAAAAGAAATATCATCGACTACTTGTAGGAGAAGATTCTTATCTGTAGAAAGAGGTGCTTTAGTAAGAGCATAACTAGAAAAAAATACCAATGCAATCCGATTAAAATTTTGTTTGGTAATATAGTTTTTCATAACACGTTTAGCGATCTCTAAACGTGAATGTTTGATAATATTTCCACCTTCATCAACAAAAATCTCAGTACCCATTGCCTGTACGCGTTTAACATCTGAAGGCATATTGTCTACAAAAGCCATACTTCCTGATAAGTCTGTTAATAATACAATATCCACACCAAGATTATTTTCAGAAGTAATTGCTGAACCACCTCTTGGACGAGCTAAAGCTACAATCAATGTTGCAATTAATGATAAGAGTAATAGCTCACGTGCAATATTAATCCAAAAAGAAAACCAATCTTTCTTAACAGACACTAAAGATAAAGATGAATAAGGTAAGGTGGCCTGACGAAAGAATCCTTGACCATATTTAGTATATTTTAGAAAAAGATAGATAGGAATAACCAATAATAAGAACAAATATTTAGGATTTTCGAAGTTCATTGTCTTTCTCCTCTTGATGTTGTTTTTGGATCAAAGTGAGTAGTTGTTCGATACTTCTAACCACCTCATTAATACGATCTTCTGTAAAAATTTGTTTAGCATATTTAGCTCTATCGGTACTACGCATAATAAATTGGATAATCTCAAAAAGTTCTTCATCTATTTTAAGCGTTTTAAGTGTTTTTAACAATTCACGAGTGGGTGTTTCTAATGCTAAAGGAATTAAGGTATGAGACAAAAACTCTCTAACCGCCTCAGATAAAGAAACAAAAAATTCTTTATAATTTTCTTCATTGAGCGTTAGTTGTTGAGTTTTAATCACTTTAATACGAGACGACATTAATTCAAAAGGATCGATTATTATTTTAGTTTCTTTTTTGGTAGTTATTTGTTGATAATTTTTAAGATAAATGATCGCTGTGATAAGACCAGCAACACCCAATAAAATCATAATCCACATCCAGTCAAAAACAAAAAACGGTTCTTCAATATCAATAAAAGCCAATTCTTTTTCTTTAGTGATGCCGTTTGAAATATTAACTTGAAAACTAGGAGTATAAAATTGATTAGTAAAGCCATTGGTATAGATTGCTGTAATCAGAAGAGACGGCATAGGATGAGGGGTTGGAGAGTAGCTAATTACATCGATCTGAAACGATCGTGTATCTCCATTAGTTAAAACAAGTTCCATATCAGCAGAAGCTTGAATATTACTATCAATAGACAAAATCTGGGATATACTATCAGGTATACGATAAATTACAGAAAAAGGTTTTCCTATTTGAAGATTAGTGGTGCTGAGTTCATGTTGAATCAGTTCGTTAGTGAGGATAGGATTATTTTTTGCAAATAAAGGAATCTGAAGAAGCACTAATAAAATAAACAGACGATTCATCGAAAATCTCCTTGCTTATGAATATACTTTATTATCATAACTTAAAAAAATTATCTTGTCAAAAATCATGTATAGATTTTGAATTTATAGGAAAAATAAGTTATAATAGTGAATACTTATGGTCTTAAGGAATAGTTAATGAATAATATCATCTTTAAAGGATTGGTCAAGAATGATCAAGCAATTGCTCTAGATGCCTTTTACAAAGGAAATTATAAACAAGCTGGAGAGATTTGGCGTAATATATATAATAAAAATAACGAAGATACCGTTGCTGTCAAAGGTCTTGCATTTTGTGCTATGATGGAAGAATCTTTTAGGGAAGCGATTGAATATCTTGAAAGTATAAAACCTATCGCCACAAAAGATCCTGAAATCTATAACTTTATTGCCCTGTTATATCTAAAAGAAGGGAAAGTCACAGAGGCTACAGACATAATACTCAACGCCCTCGAAATAATACCTAAAAATCTTTTGTTGCAAAAAACACTAGAGCGTATTCGTAACATAAATAATTCTGAACATGCAAAAACAATCTCTATTATTTCCATGGTCCAGCTTACTTTGCCTATGAGTACGAGATTCTTTTTTCAACAAAAACAGATTTTGATACCAACAATCATATTATTAGTGATTCTATTAATAGTGGGTGTGTTACTACCTCATTATAAAAGTATCTATAATACTCTCAATCTCTTATTTCAGTTGGAACCTATTACCGTAACACCTATTAACGACATTGAAATTAAAGACTTAGATCAGATTGTTAATGCTAGAGAAAATTTTCGTATTGTTCTATCAGAATCAATCATTGAAAAAAAATTCCAAGAATTAAAACAGGCTATTAGCAAAAATCAAGTAAATAAAGCTCGTATCCTTGCTAGTGAATTACTTGCTTCTAATGCAAGTCTTGGAGTAAAAGATCGTGTATCTATTTTGGAGGCATTTATTCCAGAAGCCAATCCTGATCAGATTGATTATGTTCCTAGTTATGCAGAAATTGCATCAGCACCTTTATTATATAAAGGTATTATCATTAAATGGAACGGTAAAACTACTAACATCTATAAAGGAAAAAATCTACTAACCTTTGATCTCTTAATTAATGTAGCTAATTGGAAAAAAGTAGAAGGTATCGCAGCTGCAGAAATCTCAACTAATACTATCATTCATCACTACTTTAATAATGAAAAAGTAGATACTTATAATAATAAGATACATTATTACAACGGTGAAGATGTTATAATAACAGGATATTTTGAAGGGTTAACATCTGACAATAGAGTTATTGTTAAGACGACCAAATTAGAAATCTTCCGAAAAGACGATGATCCTCGATTTTCGCCTTCAAAATCTTAATATCGCTGAAATTTAAATTTAGGTATCATAATGGCAAATATATTTTTTGAAACTTATGGCTGTCAAATGAACATTGCAGAAGCAGATTCATTAGCCACAAAAGCTCTACAACGAGGACATGGTGTTGTTTCTTCAGCAGAAGAAGCAGACTATATAATAATTAATACTTGTTCTGTACGATTAACTGCAGAAAATCATGTTATCGGACGGCTTGGTTACTATCGGATGCTCAATCGTGAACGCATGGATAGAGATCTGAAAGTTATCTTAATGGGCTGTATGAGTGAAAATGTGGGCTTAGAAGTGAAAAAGAAATTTTCAGATATTGTTTCAATTTTATGGGGAACCTATAATAAAGAATATTGTTTTGATTATATTGATGATCTTCAAACAAACAAAGAATCATTAGGATTTGGTTCTGCTTATAGTTTTATGCCTGCAACAGCATCCAAAGAATATCCTTTTAAAGCATTTTTACCAATATCTCATGGATGTAACAAGTTTTGTACATATTGTATTGTTCCCCGTGTAAGAGGTCTAGAAAAAAATAGAAATTTTGATGAAATTATTGATAATGCTAAACAGCTAGTTGATGAAGGCGTCAAAGAAATTTGTCTTCTTGGACAAACAATTGACACCTATATTCATGAAGGGAAAAATTTTGCAGATCTTTTAGAAGCTATTGCTTTACAAAGTGGTGCAGAACGAATTACTTTTTTAACCTCGCATCCCAAAGAATTTTTATACGAAACAATCCACCTCATGAATGAGTATGATAATATCATACCGTTTCTACATCTTCCCTATCAATCAGGTAATAGCCGTATTCTAGAAAAAATGAAGCGTAATTATAGTATTGAAGAATATTGTGAAAAAATCGAAAATATTAGAAAGATCAGACCTGATATTATTCTGTCTACAGATATTATTGTTGGTTTTCCTAGCGAAAGCGAGGAAGAATTTTTGGATACTTTAAACATACTAAAAACTATTCGCTATAATGAAGCTTTTATGTATCGTTATAATACAAGACCTAACACACCTGCAGCTATTTTTGGTGAACAGATAGATGAAGAAGAAAAATTACGTCGTTTAGATATTTTAGTTCGTACACAGCGTGATATTATCAAAGAACTTCTCACTGATCAAGTAGGACAAAAAACAAAAGTATTATTTGATAGAGAATCCAAATACAGCACACGTATTTTTGAAGAAACAGGCAAAAAACAATATCTCGGACGAACTCATAATAATATTGTTTGTACTATTGACTCTGAAAATGACTTAGTTGGTAAGATATTTGATGTAGAAATCATCGATACTTTCAATGCCGTATTAAAAGGAAAACTTCTCTAAACAATTATAAGGATCTTTTATGACAATCCATGACTTATCAGCACTTGCACAAAAATCAGCAGCAGATTTTACAGAAATCAATCGTTCCCAATCTAAAGGCTCTTCTATTATTATATCAAAAGGTATTACAGAACGCTGTTTAAACTCGTCAAGCTCTGCTGGTTCTGTACGTGTCTTTGAAAAAGGTGGAGTAGGATTTAGTGCTTTTAATAATGATGATTTCCAAAATGGTATCACCAATTCCTTAGACAGTGCTAAAATAAGTGGAGCTTCAGGAAGATATGTTGTAGAAGCTCCTGTGATCAAAGATCATGTTGAAAATCAGATCCAAATCGATCCTCAAAAATTATCACTAGCAGAAAAGCATGAGTTTGCACAAAAAGTCCATGAGCTAATCGCTGATCCTGTATTTATTTCGACAAGAGTAGAGTTTCGTAATTCAACCAAAAACACTAGTTATGTATCTTCTGAAGGATCTGAAATCTCTCAAACTAAACATTTTACAGGAATGTCTGCTTCAGTATCGATGAAAGATGGAAACACCATCCAGCAAGCTTACTTTTCCGAAGGCACCTATGGAGGAATGGAAAACTTAAATAATATTGAAGAAAAAGCAGAAACCATCAAAAAACGAGTCAAAGAGCTAATCAAGGCTCCTAAAATAGAATCCGGTAAATACCGTGTCCTTCTAAATCAAAATCTTGCTGGTGTATTTGCACACGAGGCATTTGGACATATGAGTGAAGCAGACTTTTTAGCAGAAAACCCAGAACTCTTACAAAAAATTGCTCTCGGAACACAAATTGCAACAGAAGAATTAAATATGACGGATGATGGACGTCAGGATTATTTATGTGGTTGGTGTGCTTACGATGATGAAGGTGTTGCAGCTCAACGTCGAGAATTAATCAAAGATGGACAAGTGAATTCCTACCTCCAATCAAGAACTACTGCTCATGAGATGAATATGAAAGCAACTGGTAATGGACGTGCTCTAAACCCATTCTATATGCCTATTCCCCGTATGACAAATACTTATATTGAAAACGGATCTCGTTCTTTTGATTCACTTTTAGAAGATCTTTGGGACGGGATATATGCTTGTGACATGATAGGTGGGATGACTAATCTTGAGATGTTTACTTTTTCTGCAGCCTATGCTTATCGTGTGGAAAAAGGGAAGATTGTTGGCTTTGTAAGAGATGTAGTGTTATCAGGAAACTTATTTGAAACAATGAAAAATATTATTGGTATCGGCAACGATCTTGAGCATCATGGTGGGCTTGGAGGATGTGGAAAAGCAGGACAAAATGGATTACCTGTTTCCACAGGAAGTCCGCATTTATTACTGGATCATATCGTAATTGGTTAAAATCCTATCTAAATATCATCCATACAAACAGATAGTCACACTAATTTATGAGAGATTTTTAGTATATTGACATATTAATAGGAGTAGAAATTGTTTTTGAAATTATTTAAGCGAAGACTTACAGCTTATATTTTTGGCTTAAGTTTTATTCTTAGTTCTACAACGACTCTTCTAAGAGGTCTTGGTTTTGGTAAGGCTATTATTTCTGGAGTATTAAGTGGTTTAATCTTTGTCATTATATGGGGTGTTTTTTTGAAAGTACTCCAATTAATACTTTCTAGCAGAGAGCTAGAAGATATTTTTTTATTGCCAAAATCTGATCTTTCTAATGAATCAGAACAAAAAAACTACTCAGATGAAGATGATCTTTCTGATGATCTAACAATTGAAGAAATATACCAAGATGTTAATAGTGATAATATTTCAGAAGAACTTCAACCTGTTGACGAAGACAACAATCTTAGATCTGTAAGCCCTGATGAATTATCAGAATTTATGTCAATAGTAGATAATAAAACAACAGAAAACAGTGAGACTGTAGTATCAGAAATTGGTGCTGATGGGAAATTTGCTCTTACAGTAGATGGTCACACTGTAAGAGCAAAACCAGAAGATGGCGCAAAGGCATCTAGAAAGCTTTTGAAAGATGAAAAACAATATTATTAAAATTAAATAATATTTGCAAAAAAAGAAAAATTATTATATAATTGAAATATCTATAATAGAAAGTATAATTATATTACTGTCATAAGCTGATAAATGAGATTAATTTGAGGAAGAGAGTGAAAGGATACGAACATTTAGAAGGTTTCACGGAAGAAGAACTTTGGTCAAAATATTCTGACAACAAAGATCGCAGTATCCGTAATTACTTCGTCGAAAAATACGCTCCTCTTGTAAAATATGTTGCTGGTCGTGTCATGGTTAATATTCCTTCTTCAATCGAGTATGATGATTTAGTGAGTTTTGGGGTTATTGGTTTAATGGATGCCATTGAAAAATTTGATTTAAATAGAGATATTAAATTCAAAACCTATGCTGTTACACGTATTCGAGGGGCAATCTTTGATGAACTAAGAAATCTCGACTGGTTACCTCGTTCTGTTCGCCAAAAAGCCAAAGAAATTGAAAGAACAATATCCCAACTGGAATTAAAACTAGGACGCTCTGCAAAAGATCATGAGATCGCAGAAGCAATGAAACTAAGTATTGAAGACTTTCATCAATTACTACTGCGTGTAGGTACCAATGCACTGATTTCGATGGATGAAAATTGGTTTATGAATGATGGTAATGATCATTCTCCTATGTCTATTGAAGAAACATTAGAAAGTACTTCTGCTATTAGTCCTAATAAATTAGCTGAACGTACCGAAATAAAAAAAATGATTGCTCAGGCTATTTCTGATCTTCCTGACCGTGAAAAGCAAGTTCTCATTCTTTATTACTATGAAGAATTAACTTTAAAAGAAATTGGAAATATTCTTTCTGTAACTGAATCTCGTATTTCTCAACTGCATACCAAAGCAATCATGCGTTTAAGAGGGAAATTAGAACAAATTAAACAAGGATATAATTAAATTACGATTGACTAAAAAAATATCTATGTTAATCTTATATATAAGATAGATATATTAATATTACTTATAATATACCTTTCATAAGGAGTTTATTATGAATATTATCATAACAGGTCATCAAATCGAGTTATCTAACGGTTTGAAAAAGTATATTTCTGGAAAAGCGAGTACAAAACTAACTCATTTTACTGATCGTCTTCACAACATTAACATCCTTCTAGAAAAAGAAAAGCTTACGTATAGATGTAAAATTAATATTACTAGTGATTTTGGTGATTTTCATTCTCATGCACTAGCTGAGGTTGATGGACATGCTGTTGAACTGGCTCTTGATAAAATGGTTTATGAGATTAAAAAGAAACATGATAAACTAGTGGATATTATTTAAATTTTATTAACTTTAAAAGAAAAACGAGAAGAGGTACTCTTCTCGTTTTTTAATTTTTTGGTTCGTCTTGCATATTTTCTTCATCAAATTGACGGATC
Source organism: Brevinema sp. (assembly GCA_051647205.1). Lineage (GTDB taxonomy): Bacteria > Spirochaetota > Brevinematia > Brevinematales > Brevinemataceae > Brevinema_A. Next base: position 8,145 of record JBOFDR010000313.1, read on the forward strand.
TCTATCAAATCTACTAAAGCATGCATCGCCTGTGCTTCGTCTTCTCCATCTATATAAATAAAAATAGTGGAGCCAGGTTCTACACATAATAAAATTAAATCCATAACACTAGTAGCTTGAGCAGATCGGTCTTCTTTTTTAATAATAATAGAACTTTTAAATGTCATAGCTAACTCAGAAATCATTGATGATGGGCGTGCATGAATGCCGTAACGATTTAGAATTTTTATTTCTCGAGATATCATCTCTTTTCCTTTTTTTATTAAAGTAAAAATTAAAGTAAAATTAATTTTAGTACATATTATAGTATTGATAAATAAACTTTTAGATATTTATCGGAAAATAATTCCTATTTATTAATAAAAATACTTCATTTTTATTATCTTTTTTCAAATTTTTTCCGATATTATAATATTAAGGAGTATAGTATGAGTATATATTGGATAATTGGATCTATCATATCATATTTATTATTATCAATAAAATTTGCGTACTATAAAGGATTATCTTACTCTTTTCGTAAATTAATTAATATTTTGATACCCTTTATTTTAGGTGGAATCACTTTTAGAGCTATTATGTTATTACTTCCTCAATCAATTAACCTAGCACAATATATTGCAGGTATCGGAACAGCTTTGTTTTATTTAATTTTGTATCCTATTATTAACAAAGACATTCCCGATCGATATAGAAAAATTTCTAAACGGTCAAGAAATCTAGCTTGTTTAGTTGAATTATTGAGTTCTTGGCTTATTTTATCACTTACTTTGTTTTTTATCTTAAAAATCTTTTCACAGATAAGAATTAATGATGAACATTGGCTATCAATATTTTTTATACCACTAAAGATCATTTGGTTATTACCTTATTAGAAATTTTAAAATAATCAGCGTAAGACGAAATATGTGGGGTCTACACCAACAATTTGGAAAAACAACAATCTATAATAAAATTGCTTCTTGATTTATTCAGGAAACGTGAGTTATAGTGAGAATTTCCATACTATATTGAAGGACCCACACAAAAAGTCTTACGCTTTTTTATTATCATAAGCCTCGATAATTTTTCGTACAAGCCCATGGCGAATCACCTGAGTCTCATCAAAATAATGAATTCCAATCTCTTTAATCTTTTTGAGTTTATTTAAAGCATCCACTAATCCAGACTCTACTTTTTTTAAATCAATTTGTGTAATATCACCAGTGATAATCATTTTAGAATTTTCTCCTAGCCTCGTTAAAAACATTTTCATTTGGTTTATGGTGGTGTTCTGTGCTTCATCCAGCACAATGACAGCATTAGAAAGTGTCCTCCCTCTCATATAGGCTAAAGGTGCTAGTTCAATTTGTCCGTTCTCAAGTAGTTTTTCAAATTCTTTCATTGGGATCATATCGTTCATCGCATCAAATAAAGGGCGAACATAAGGATCAAGCTTTTCTTCTAAAGTCCCTGGTAAAAACCCAAGGCTTTCGTCAGCTTCTACCACAGGTCTTGTAAAAATGATCTTATTAATTGACCCTTGATAAAGCAAATTCAAAGCAACCGCCACTGCTAGATATGTTTTTCCCGTTCCTGCAGGACCTACACCTAATACTAAATCAAACGACATAATTTTTTGAAGATATTCGTCTTGCTGTGTTGTTTTAGCTTTAATTGTTTTCATTTTATTAATCATGAGTCCATTATTATGAGAAAAAATACCCGTACTATCTTTTTCAATTTTTTTTGAGATCATCAAAATATCTTCATGAGTGATAAGCAATTTATTTTTAGAAAGGCGAAGCATAGCCTCCATAACTCTCTTTGTATGAAGAACATCCTTAGAACTACCTTCCAATAAAAAAGTAGAGTCTTTTTTTGGATAGATATTTAGATCTCTATCACGTTCTAAACATCTCAAGTTGCTGTCATGCACACCACAAAAATTAAGTAGATCAATGTGTATAGGTAAAATAAAATTTAAGCTAGTTTTGTCTTTTTTATTCATTGATAACTCCATTCACTATCTTATTATTTTACATACTATTTGTATTTTTTGCAAGCCAAAATGAGATACAAAAAATTGACGAAAGCATAATTCCAGGTTAATATATAAATATCATTTTATGACAAAAAATTTTAAGGAAATTTTATGAAGTACAAAAACATTATCGTACCGGTTATTTTAGTGATTCTTGGCTTAGGTATTTTTGTCTACAAAAAGAAAACTCAAGTTACCTTAAAAAAAAATATGTTATCAATGCCTTGGATGAATATCAGAAAAGATAAACTTATTGAGA
>JBOFDR010000314.1:0-4497 GCA_051647205.1 Brevinema sp.
AAATACAGATTAGGATTATCAGTCTCAAGCTGTAAAAGTCGTGAGTAGATCAGTTTTGTTTCACGATATCGTCCTTGTTCTTGAAGAAAATCAGCGTAATTAGATAAAGCGGTTGTATGCTCACCATCCAGTGTTAATATTTTTTGATAAATTTGCTCAGCAAATTCATTATCTGTAGAAGAAATTTGGTCGGCATATTCACCCCATACGGCAATATCATCTTCTTCCATAAGTTCAAGCGTATGTCTATTAAACTCCATTACTATTCTATCCTTATATGTTTCTCATAATATATTTTATTGAAAATCTAAAAATAAAGGTTTAACATCTAGTCCCACTATCTTTTTAGTACTATATTTTTCAATTGTTTTTGCTTTTGCATTGATAAAATCTACAGCCGTTGATCCATTTTTAAGAGCCATATCAGCTTCCACAAAAGCACTAAGATGATCTGCTAAACGTACTAGCACACCATCTCGTGGATTAAATTTATCAAAATTCTTATCCTTAGGAATATCCCCTTTATGTTCTACAGACTGACCATTTTCATATGTCATATTAGAAAACTCATCATTAATAAAATAGAACAGTTCTTGGTGAAAGTATTCAGGAATAAGCATTTTAAACTTTTTATTTACTTCTTCGTGTTCGATACCTTTGATCAGATCACCTAATCCTGGGATATTGGTTTTTAAAGGAGAAATAATATCTCTCGTAAATACTTCTGGCAAATCATGAAAAACAGCTGTGAAAAAATTATTATAAATACGTTTTTTGCAAGCACCTGTTGAAAGAGAAAATAAGTATGTGAGTACAGCAACATAAAAAGAATGTCCTAACACAGTGGTTTTTGGTTCTCGATGAAGCTGAGCCCATCGGATTTGAAATCTCATCTGACCAAACATACTTACTAACTGATCATAAGAAGAATAATTTTCATTACTAAATAAATCTTGCTTATTTTCTTGACGAATATGCTTTGTTTCTAATTGTGCGACAAGCGTGGTTCTAATATCAAGATGTTGATTTTGGAGACGCTTCATATCTTCTTCAAGCTCGATCAAACCAAATGCCCTTGGATTGCTATTTTTAAGAAGATCAAACTCCCATAGTGTTGCATCAGCTCGAGCAATATTCATGATTTTATCAACTAAATTAGCTTCAGGATTAATATTGTCACACCAATAAGTAAAACGTCTAATAAAATCTTCTGGAAGTCCATCCAAATAAGGTAGGATTTTTTCTTTAACAAATTTTCTTAAAGCTCGATACTGTGTTTCATTAGCAACAATTTTTTTAAAAACAGGGGGTTTAATATCTGTAATAACTATTCTTTCAAAATATCGGAAAATTGTTTTTTCGATTAATTCTTCCATAGGAAAAGGCTCGGATTTTTCTGCGGCTTTTGCCAAAAAATAAGACAAACTTAACGCATGAGCTTGTTTATCAGCCTCTACAAACTCTGCTGGTCTTAGCTGATCATTCCATCGCTGCATCGTAAAGCCTTTAAATAATTTTAAAATAAGACTCTTTCTTATCACAATGCCCCCAAAATAGCTAACAATAATAAGATAATATGTAATTATCTTATTATAAAATAGTTTTTTTTTTTTGCAAAGATCATTCTTTGGGCAAATTGACAATTACTCTCAAATATTGTATAATAAATAAATGATAATGGAGGTTCTCTATGAAAAAAAGTTTACTATCTTTATTAATTTTTTCAATCTTCTTATCTTGCTCTACTACTAATAATAATTTTTCAAAAGAAGCTAATAAATTCCTTGATGCTGTAGATGGTAGAACATACAATGGAGAAAATACAGGAGCTGGACTAACATTTAAAGCTAACGGTCGTGTATTTGCAATCAATGGCACACCAAACTCTACTTTTAGACCAGATAATGCTCTTTATTTCATTAACTCAAGAAATGGTGGTGCTAGCTCTAGTGAAGCAATTTATCAAGAAAATCTTGCTCCAGAAAGATACATTGGCATTATCATTACTGATGGTGCTAAAAAAATATGGCACACTGACTATGCTCCTAGTGCTGAAACTATAAATTGGAATGTACAACCATTTCAGTTTGGTACGAGAAGATAATTTTTTATATTCCAATTATTAATGATTTCAAAAATAAGCTCCTAATATTTAGGAGCTTATTTTTATATAAATTCTCTCATAAGCTTAACAATACCTGAGATTTCGTTACAATTGTCTCCTATTAATAGCTTTTCACCGATTCTAATGGTCGGAAAGGCTTGAATATTACACGATTCTGTCCTTTCTCTAAAAGCAGGCGCTTCGATCATATAAGCTCTGATATATTGATTTTCTAAGGCTAATCGATGAATATTCATCACAGATTTTGGACATTTAGCACAATTAAGAGAAACATAAGCAAAGATTTCTAAAGGCTTTCTCAGCCTATCAACCACAACTCTATCAGAAACTTCCAAAAATTCCATTTTTCCAGAAACTTCCAAAATAGACATCAAAAAGGAGTTGATTTCAAAACCTCCTGGTGTCCCTAAAAATCGTACCCCTTTGATAGTTTTGTGTTCATTAGTTACTATAATCATGGGAGTATCTATGATCTCCCATTCATCTTTTTTCATAATAACATCATTAGGACTAAAAGTTTCGAGAGATAATTTAGGTGAAAATTCGACAAACTCCTTGACAAATTGTTCTGTTTCTTTACTTTTTTCGTTATTTCCTAAAAAAAGTAATATTTTTACAGGATTAACAATATCTTCAAGAATACGAGACATTTGTTTACTTGTTTCTGCATCAAACATTTTCATATTTATTATTCCTCATCATATTAATTATTCATAATATATTGGGTTACAGTGAGAGCTGCTTTGGCACCTTCTCCGGCAGCAATAATAACCTGCTTAAAAGGAACATCAGTTACATCCCCAGCAGCAAATACACCTGATAGTGAAGTTTCACAGCATTTATTGATAATAATCTCATTTCGTTCATTTTTGAGAATATTAGGAACAAAATTACTTGCAGGTATAAACCCTATCTCTACAAAAAACCCGTCCATCTGAATATCAGTTATTTGATTAGTTTTAAGATCAAAGAGCGACACAAATTCTACATGATCAGAACCTTTGATTTTCTTACAAACTGTATTATAGAGCACAGATATTTTTGAATTTGAAAATAATTTATCTGTAAGTATAGGATCTGCACTTAGTTTATCTTTTCGATGCACAAGAATTACTTCTGATGCATATCCAGCCATATCAATAGCTGATACCACAGCTGAATTCCCACCACCCACAACAACAACTTTTTTATTTTGAAACACAGGGGCATCACATGTCGTACAAAAAGCAACCCCTCTTCCAATAAATTCTTTTTCACCTGGAATTCCTAAAAGACGATGTCTGCTACCTGTGGCAATAATGATACTTTTAGCTTGATATACTCGATCTTTACTATAAAGTTTTTTAATAGTTTGATCAAGATCTAGTCTATCAACCTCACTATTTTGATTGATAAATATTCTATATTCTTGAACGTGTTTAAAAAATTGATTGACGAGAGAGTTTGATTCGATAAAAGGAATCCCCAGCCAGTTTTCTATCGAAGCACTTTCTGAAATTTGCCCACCTATTTTACTAGTGATGATCCCCGTATCTAAATTTTTACGAGCACAATATAACGAGGCATTTAGTGCAGCTGGACCGCCTCCTACAATAATAACATCATAGACATGTTCCTGATTTAAGCAGTGCTCTTGCCCCGAAAACGATGTTAAGTCAATTTTTAATTCCATATGTTTTCCTTATTTATATTAATTAATCTGTAATCAAAATACACCCCTCAGATAAGGGGTATATTTTGAACATATTATTTTCCATTAAAAAACATTTCAAAACCACTAGCTGTGGTTTTAATCGTTTCTTCGCCTGGTTTCCAGTTTGCAGGACAAACTTCACCATTTTTTTCAAAAAATAACCAAGCATCAATGGCACGAATAGTTTCTTCAACAGATCTGCCAATAGGTTTGTCATATATCTGTTCAAAACGTACAATAAAATCAGAATCAATAAAAAATGTTCCTCTAAGACAAATTCCCTCTTCTTCTATTAAAACACCATAATCTCTACCAATTGATTTTGTAATATCTGTAACAAGAGGGTAAGCAAGATTTTGGATCCCACCTTGAGAACGAGGAGTATTTAACCAAGCAATATGACTATAGACAGAGTCCACAGAACAAGCAATAACTTTGACACCTTTTTTTTCAAATTCTTCGATCGCATCACTAAAAGCATGTAGCTCTGTAGGACATACAAACGTAAAATCCAAAGGGTAAAAGAAAAATAAAATCGGCATCCCTTTGTAATTTGATAAACGAATATCTTTTATTTCTCCATTAATAACTGCTTGAGCAGCAAAATCAGGAGCGACTTTATTGACTAAACTCATTAGTTCCTCCAACTATTGTTACATCAATCTATATATTTTTGGTT
>JBOFDR010000315.1:0-2051 GCA_051647205.1 Brevinema sp.
CAATCCCCCAATATCCATTAACGTAGCAATTAAAGGGGCCGAGACAATTGCAGGATCGATATTAATACGTTTTAAAAAGATAGGAAGCATAGCCCCTGCAAAATTAGAAACAATCACTAAGATTACCATCGCTAAACAGGCAATCCATCTTACTTCAAAGCCTGTTCGAAATAAATATACTCTTAGAAGTAGTACACTAGCAAGAACTAAACCAATCAAAAAACCACTTAATAAAGCCCTAAACATCAGTTGTTTGGTATTTTGTTTAGTAATTTCTCCTGTAGTTAATCCACGGATTACTAGAATAGAAGATTGACTTCCAATATTTCCACCAACACCAACAAGAATCGTAAAGAATAAGGACAGTTCCATCCAATATTCGTGTAGCAGTTGACCATATCTTACGATAATATCTTGAGAAAATCCTGCTATGAGTAACAATACTACAACCCATATTGATCTATTAAACACTAAAGACCAGATAGATCCAGAGAGATAACTAACCTCAGCAGGGTTAATCCCTGTAAAACGCTGGAAGTCTTCTGTCGTCTCTGCATGAATAATATCAAGAACATCATCATGGGTAATAATACCTACAAGACGGTGCTGACTATCGGTGATAGGTAAAGCAATAAGTTCATAATAGTTAATGAGGCGAGCTATCTCTTCTTGATCGGCATGAGTAGAAGCACTAACTGGATTTTCTTTCATAAAATCTTTAAGTCGTCTTTTTTCTGGTGCCAAAATAAGTTCTTCTAATGAAATTGTACCGATTAATCTTCTATCTTCATCAATGATATAAGAAGTATAAATTGTTTCTTTTTGAGAGACTTGTTGCTTAAGCATAAGCATTGCCTCAGCTGCTGTCAAATCAGGTGAAAATGCCACAAATTCCGTCGTGATCAAACGTCCTGCCGAATCTTCAGGATAATTAAGCAAAGTATTGGCTATTTTTCGTTCTTCTACAGGAAGAAGTTTTAACATTTTTGTCACAACATTAGGAGGAAGTTCTCCAAGAAGTTTGGTCCTATCATCAGGATCAATAGCTGTCAATATAGCTCCAGCTTCGACATCACTAAACGCATGGAGTAGTTTTTCTTGCTGATCAGCATCTAAATTCATAAATACAAGCGTTGCAACAGATTCTTCTAAGAGACGAAAAAGAATAACAGAGTCTGTTTGACTAACAGACTCAATAATAGAAGCTACCTCATGAGGATCAGATTCATTAAGAAATTGCCCTAAACGTGCCCAAGCCTTTTTTTTGATCAAACTGGATGTATAACCAACCTGTCCTTCAATAATCTCTTCAAATTTATCAGTTAACGAATAATTTGAGCTATCATCAATTGGGGGAATATCTCTATCAGGCATAAAGACTCCTAATCATTAAAATAACTTGTGTTTATTTGTTCATATTTTTGGAAATTAATACGATCATTTAAAAGTTTAATATATAATTCTCTTGCTTCGATAATTGCTTGGGCATCTGCAAAACGCACATCAAAAGAATTATCAATCGATAACTCATATAAAGTAATCCCACTTTCCATCGATAGAAAAATTACTTTATAAGGTTTTTCTGGGTTTCGTGTTCTATGTACAAAAATACCACCATTTTGACCACCAATATTAATGACATATTGATTAGACTCTAAAGAGGAGATCAATTGAGCAATAAACTGTTGATCCATATATGTCAACTGAGCATAGATATCTTTTTCATAATCTTCTTCGTAGGTTTCATCTTCGCTATCATTATCTTCGGTTACTTCTTTTTCACCATAGGGTTCATCTTCAGCAGGAGTATCTGTATTTGCAGGATCATCAACGACTATCTCCACTTGAGGAGATATTATAGGAGTTATAGTAGGTGTTGCCATAGGAACCTGCGTATTGGTCTGAGAGATAGATGGTGAGAGATTAGCTAATGCTTCTTCAACATCAAACTGTATATCTACACCCTCTAAACTTTTATTAATGGGAAGATCTCTAAATTTTTTAAGACTAACACTTTCTAGATTAGGAGCTGTATTTGTTTGAAGTAAAGG
>JBOFDR010000316.1:0-12762 GCA_051647205.1 Brevinema sp.
TGGACTATCTCGTCGTGAGGTCGGACATGGACATCTTGCAGAACGTGCTCTAATACCTATGATCCCAGATCATGAAGTATTCCCATATACGATTCGTTTTGTTTCTGAAATCACAGAATCTAACGGTTCATCTTCTATGGCATCTGTATGTGCAGGATCATTGTCGATGATGGCATCAGGTGTACCACTCAAGGCAGCTGTGGCAGGGATTGCTATGGGACTAGTTTGGGATAAAGAGAGCAATGATTACACAGTCCTTTCTGATATTCAAGGTCTTGAAGATCACCATGGAGATATGGATTTCAAAGTAGCTGGGACAAAAAATGGCATCACCGCAATCCAGATGGATCTCAAAACAGCTGGTCTTCCAGAAGATATTATGAAAATTGCGTTATCTCAGGCCAAAGAAGGACGTATGCACATTCTAGGTATCATGAATGAAACAATTACTGAAGCACGTAGTACCGTTGCTGATAGTGCTCCAAAATTACAAAAAATCACCATTGATCCTGAACACATAGGAACCGTTATCGGATCTGGCGGTCGTGTGATTAAAAAAATAATGGCTGACTACAAAACAGAAATTAATATTGAAGATACAGGTGAAGTCGTTATCTCTGGGTCAGAGGCATCTAAGATAGCTGCAACAATCAAAGCTATTCGTCAATTAAGTGAAGGCTTTAAAGAAGACGAAGAAATCACAGGACCAGTAACACGAATAGAGCCATTTGGGATATTTATTGAGGTACTTCCTGGTACTCAGGCACTTCTTCATACTTCTAAAATGAAAGATCCTCTATTTCCTTATACACTTGGGGATATGGTAACTATTTTCTTCAAAAATATTGATGAGAAGAAACGAATGAATGTCTACCAAATCAACAAAGATGTTGAGCCGCCAAAACGTGAACGAAGAGATTTTGATAAAAATCGTGGAGATCGTAGAGATCGTGGTGACAAAAAAGATTCTAGAAAAGATGATCGTAAACGTGAAGACAAACCTGCTGAATATAAGAATACGGAACAAAAAACTGAAGTAAAGGCAGATAAATCAATAGACAAAGGTCATTCTCCTGACGATGGAATTTAAATCTTTATAATCAAAAAAAACAAGCTCTTTTAAAGAGCTTGTTTTTTATTTATAGATATTTGTAATTGTTAGATTTATTGAAAATTTGCAATACGAGCAAAACTTTCTACTTCAAGAGAAGCCCCACCCACTAAAGCTCCATTAATATTAGGCATTGCCATTAGTTCATCTACATTATCTGCTTTTACAGAACCACCGTAGAGGATTGCCATTTCATCAGCAATAGATTTACCATAAAGTGCTTCAACAATTTTTCTACTCATGGCATGTGCATCATCAGCATCTTGAGGAGAAGCAGTTTTACCTGTTCCGATTGCCCAGACTGGCTCATAAGCAATAACCACTTTTTTTGCATCTGCTTCGGAAATACCTTCAAAGGCACCTTTAATTTGGGTATTGAGGACAGCTTCTAATTTTCCACCTTCTCTTTCTTCAAGGCTTTCTCCAATACAAAGAACAGGTATAATACCGTGAATCAGTGCAGCTTTCATTTTTTTATTAACGATTCCCTCTGTTTCTCCAAAGATCATACGGCGTTCCGAATGCCCAATTAATGTAAAAGTAGCACCAGCATCTTTAACCATAGAAGGAGAAATTTCTCCTGTAAAGGCACCCTTTTCTTCATAGAACATATTCTCAGCACCAACTTTAATCGCAGAATCTTTTGCAGCTTCAGCAACAGCATGAATCATTGTTGCAGGCACACACACTAGAACATCACGATCAGCTTTTTCGCTAATTTTTGTTTTTAATTCATTTACAAATGCCACACCTTCAGCGATGGTTTTGTGCATTTTCCAGTTTCCAGCCATTAAATTTTTCATAAATTTTCTCCATAATATGGTTTTAGTTTTTTTGGGGTTTTGCACTCTCTCAGATACATAAAAATAGGAAATCCTGAGGATACCCCTACAAAACAAGTACAAAATGTAGCCACCCACCAATATTTGATCTTCATTTGAACACTTTCTTTCACTATAAAAATCAATAGTACAAGAGCAGAAATTAAAAGATCAAAGCCAAATAATTTACTAATATTATTAGCCATTAATTACTGAATAAAAGCATCACAGCTAAATCCTGATTCTTGAATAAAAAAATACAGATAAGTATAAGGAATGATTGATCCAATAATTGATAATACTAAATAAACTTTTTTCATCATTTTCTCTCAATTTTTCTATGTATACAACATAGAGGTATTACTCAGCTTCTTCTAATTCACGACGAATTTCTGTAAGAAGTTTTCCTTGATATATCCAGTAAGCTGGTCCTTGAACACCATACGTAGAATTTAATAACTTTTGAGCAAGTTTACTCAATGAATAAGTTTCTCCTTGATATTCTACAGTATTATCAGAATTGATTACACATTTAATATTTTCATCACGTGAAAAAGTAAGTTCATCACCTTCTTTTAACCCAATCATAGGAAATTTTAATGCAGATGCAAGTTTTTTTCTAACATTTTCCACAATTTTCTGATCTTCAGCTTCGTAGATCTCAGCATCTGAAAGAGAAACTTGTTGACCTTTAGTGAGTTTTAAAGCTAAAAGGCACGTTCCGGATCCATCTTAAAAAATTCACGTTCCATATTTTCTCTATGAACAGAAAAAATTTGATGTAACAAACTTTCTGTTATCTTCACATCATCGATCTTCATTGCATAATGCAGATCGAAAGGAAAAGGAACTCCTGTAGAATACAATTCTTTCATACGTTGCTTAATATCTTCTCGCTGGGTCATACCAATTTTAATAAAACCAGGCATTGCAGGATTAGTAAGGATATAGATAATACCTTCAGACATAATAAATTCCTACTATTTTTCGCACCCACAACCACACTTTTGATCTTTATCTCTTAACGCAGCAACACCAGGCATTTCTTTACCTTCGATAAGCTCCATAGAAGCTCCACCACCGGTAGAAATATGACTCATTTTATCAGCTAAACCAGCTTTATTAACAGCTGCCACAGAATCTCCTCCACCGATAATGGTGAGGGCATTTGGTAATTCTGCTAATACTTTAGCAACAGAATTGGTTCCATTAGCAAATTTGTCAAATTCAAAGACTCCTAAAGGACCATTCCAGAAGATTGTTTTTGATTTTTTAAGAACAGCGGTAACTGCTTCGATTGTTTTAGGACCTGCATCCATTCCCATCCATCCGTCAGGGATTTCTGTAGCATCAACTATTTTAGCATTTGCATTTGGATCAAATTTATCAGCAACCATCACATCGATAGGAAGTAAAAATTCTACATTTTTTGCTTTGGCAGCAGCCATAATTTTGTTAGCTGTTTCGATTTGATCATCTTCCACTAACGAAGTACCAATACCGTATCCCATTGCTTTTAAGAAAGTGAAAGCCATTCCACCAGTAATAACAATAGAATCTGTTTTGCTTAAAAGATTTTCGATAACACCGATTTTGGAAGAAACTTTCGCTCCACCAACAATCGCCACTAAAGGACGCTCTGGACTGTTAAGGACTTTATCTTCTAAGAAATTTAATTCTTTTTCCATGAGAAGACCGGCAGCAGCAGGTAAGAACTCAGCAATAGCAGCAGTCGAAGCGTGAGTTCTATGTGCTGTTCCGAAAGCATCATTAATAAAGATATCCATGCCTTTTGCTAATTCTTTACCCATTGCAGAACGCTCAGAAGCTTCTTTGGAAGTTTCTTGTTTGTTAAAACGTGTGTTTTCAAGCATCAAAATCTCGCCTTCTTTAAGCTCTGCAACCATTTTTTCCACATCTGCACCAAAAGTTGCCGGAGCCATTTTAACTGTTTTCCCAATCATTTTAGCTAGATATTCTGCAACAGGTTTGAGCGATAGTTTTTGTTTGATCTCTATATCAAATTTTTCTTTATTAAAACCTTCTTTTTCAGCAGCTTTTTTCTCTTCTTTTTTAGGATCACCAAGGTGACTCATTAAAACAAGTTTTTTTACACCATTATCTAAAGCATATTGGATAGTTGGTAGTGCCCCTTTAATTCTTGTATCATCAGTGATAGTACGTGATAGAGAATCGCCTGTCATTGGAACATTAAAGTCAACACGCATAATAACAGCTTTGCCTTGTAAATTCATATCTTTGATGTTTTTTTTTGTGATAGCCATACAAAAACTCCTTTATATTGAGGTATTTTATTAAAAGTAATATCAAGATTTAATAATCCCTATTAGCATTACGCTAACAATAGTATAATTCAATTTAGATAAATTTCAAATTATTTGGCTTGTTTTTTAAATTCAGCTACTAATAATTCTGGAAATTTAAAACGAGCAAAGTTTTTAACACGATAAGGATCTGTATCTCTATCTTCTCCTAGTTTTCTTAGCTCCATTAATTCATCATCCCTTAAAACCCAAATCTTTCTCATGCCTGAAGAAAATAAAATAAAATAGACAAAATTATTTTTATTATCTGATTTAACAGGAATTTCTATTGGATTGATAAATTCTTCTCGACGTGATAATAATTGAATTTCGATATATCTTGGAGTGCCATTATTAGAGATTGATCTAATAATTAGATCAGAACCCTCTCCTTTAATAGGTGCCTTAAACAGATCATAACCTTCTTCCAATAACATATTTATAATATGATGATAGTATCGTAATTCCATATTTTGAGGCATAATTTTCTCCTAATCATTTAGATCATAGGTCATCAAATAAGCAACATCTTTAAAATCTAATTTTTGGTAGAGTTGGTGTACTTTTTCAAAAGAAGTTAATACCAATAGCTCTAAGGATTTAAACCCTAAATTTTTAGCGTGTTGTTTTGCTACATCAATAAGCCGTTCACCAAGATTTTGTCCTCTAAATTTTGGATCAACAACTAGTGTTTCCACAAAAATAGTCTCTGCACTAGGAAACAACAAATCATTGTGAGCTGGATGAGTAGATAGATCCATATATCCTACAATCTGTCCATTAATTTCAGCAACAAAATGATAATATTTTGATGAACCAAACATTTTATCTAAGTTTTGTAAGATTTCATCATCTGAATCGTAAGATCTAAAAAAAGAGGGGTGTATATTATAATGAATAGAATGAATTTCTTTAATTAGTGATATAACAGATGAGAAATCATTTTTTGTCATCGCTCTTACCATATATTGACTCCTAATTCGTATTAAATAAAAGCCCCCATATCTGGGGGCTTTATTATAACTAAGTAATTATAGTGTTTTACCAACAATTTTACAAAGGTTTGCAAGACGGTTAGAGAATCCCCATTCGTTATCATACCAAGCGAAAACTTTAACAGTTTTATTATCTACTCCACCGACTTTTGTAAGGTCAGCATGGAAGATAGCTGAGTGTGGGTTTCCTACGATATCTTTAAGAACAAGAGCTTCTTCAGAATACTCAACAGATCCTTTTAAATAAGATTCTGCAGCTTTTTTAACAACTTCATTAACTTCTTTAGCAGATGTTGCTTTAGAAACTTCGAAAGTCATATCTGTGATAGATCCAACAGGTGTTGGTACACGTAAAGCACCACCATCTAATTTTCCTTTTAATTCAGGGATAACAAGACCGATAGCTTTAGCAGCACCAGTAGAAGAAGGAACAATATTTTCAGCAGCTGATCTAGCTCTGTATTTATCGCCTTTTCTGTGTGGGCTATCAAGAAGAGTTTGATCCATTGTATAAGAGTGGATTGTTGTCATGAAACCTGAAACGATTCCAAAAGCATCGTTAACAGCTTTTGTAACACCAGCCATTGAGTTAGTGGTACAAGAAGCATTGGAAATAAATTTCATATCTTTAGTGATTTGGTTGTCGTTAACACCGATAACAGTTGTTAGATCAACATCATCACCAGAAGCTGCAGGGGCAGAAAGAAGAACTTTTTTTGCACCAGCATCAATGTGAGCTTGCATTTGATCACGTTTTGTGAAAATACCTGTGGATTCGATAACAATATCTACACCCATCGCACCCCAAGGAAGAGCTTTAGGATCTTTTTCTGCAAGTAATTTAATTTTTTTACCAGAAACTACTAAAAAGTCTCCTTCCAATTTTACATCACCTTGGTATGGTCCATATGTAGAATCATACTTGAAAAGATGAACAAGCATTGCAGGATCTGTAAGATCGTTAATTGCAACGACTTCATAATCGTTTGCATAGTTTGCTAAATAAGCACGTAAGGTACAACGACCAATACGACCAAAACCATTGATAGCTATTTTTGCCATGGTGGCCTCCATAAAAAGATAATTATCTAAAAATTGTCATCAAGTTTCTTATGTATTTATTATAACAATGATAAATAAAAATTGCAAATGAATTCTTCAAAATACCTCAGATTTTATCTTAATAATCATTCTTATTAAATTCATATAAGTAAATAAAAATCAGCTTACTTAATATTATTGAAAGGATTAAAAATCCTTGAAAAAAAATGTTTTGTGTGATATACTAAATACGATTTTTATTTTTTATAACTGAAACCATCAAGGTAACTCCTTTTAATATCTCATCAGCTTACTCTTTGAATTTTCTATTTCTTTATTTCTTTTTAGGATTTTCTGTAGGTTAAATAAAATTTCTGCATAAAAGCAGTCTCATTTTCCTATTTACATTCATATTTTGCTCAAGCTTAATTGCAAAATATCAAACCCATGCTTTTCTTGGATATCCAGTTTTAATTGGGTCTTTATCCTTATTCATCTTCATTAGATCTTTAGATTTTAATAAGATTCTCTCTGATAAAATAGCGAAATGGCTAGATTATATTTTGAAAATTTTTGCAAAGTATTCGCTAAGTGTTTTTGGATGGCATGTACTCGTCTATAGAAATTTATACAGCTTAAATCTTAAGCATTCCAATATCAGTGGATGGATTATTGTATTAATAACACTTTTTGGAACCTTAGGAATCACATTATTAATCGGTATCATTGAAACACATTTTTGGAAGCATATTAATAAAAAACTCTCTCCTATGTACCAGATTATTAAAAATAAATTCACTTATCTTACAAATAAAAATAAAACAGTATAAAAAAGGAAACCTCATGCACCCAAAAGCTGGTGAAAAACTAAAACAAGTACAAATACTCGACGAAAAATTGAATACCCTCAATCCTGGAGATAAAGAATTTGGAAAAATTGCTAAAGAACGGGCGTCTTATGATGAATTTTTAACAGTTCATAACGAATACGAAATCACAGAACAGTCTATTTATGAATATCAAGAATGGATATCTTCTTCAGATCCAGAGCTAAAAGAACTTGCTAAAGAAGAACTCCCTATTTTAAAAGAAAAACTTGAAAAATTAGACCAATCCATCTTACTTCTCTTAATCCCTCAAGATCCTATGAAAGACAAAAGTGCTTTAGTAGAGATTCGTGGTGGTGCTGGTGGTGATGAGGCTGCGTTATTTGCAGGGGATTTATTTCGTATGTATTCTCGCTATGCAGAAAAAATGCGTTGGAAAATTGAAGTACTCTCTTCTAGTGAGGCTGGTGTTGGTGGACTTAAAGAAATTATCTTTACAGTTTCTGGTAAAGGTGTCTACGGTCTTCTAAAATTAGAAAGTGGTGTACATCGTGTTCAACGCGTACCTGTCACTGAATCCGGCGGACGTATCCATACCTCTACAGCGTCTGTTGCTGTTCTTCCTGAAACAGATGAAACAGAACTTAGTATTGATGAAAAAGATCTTAAAATTGATGTTTATCGTGCCAGTGGTGCCGGTGGACAGCATGTTAACAAAACAGAATCTGCAGTTCGTATTACGCATATCCCTACAGGATTGGTTGTTACTTGTCAAGATGGACGTTCCCAAATTCAAAATAGAGCTTCAGCAATGATAGTGTTACAATCTCGTCTCTATGATATGGAACAACAAAAACGACAAAGCGAAGAATCTGAAAAAAGAAAAGCTCAGATCGGATCGGGGGATCGTTCTGAAAAAATTAGAACCTATAATTTCCAAGAAAATCGTGTAACAGATCATCGAATTAAACTCACTTTACACAAACTAGAAAGTATTTTAGCTGGTGATCTTGATGAGTTATTAGAAAACCTTAAACATAGTCAAGAATTGTTGCTCCTAGAATCTTTATCATAAAAATAATAGGGGCATGATGCCCCTATTATATATTATTGGTTTGTATTCTTTTCTTTTAATGCTAATAGTTTTTCTCTATTTATTTGTAATCGCATGAGTAGTTTGTCATAAACTTCTTCAAAATCCAAAGGATCTTCCTGTAGATGATTAATATGCTGATCAAAATCAATCAAACTCTGATCCCTATTAGGATTGAGTTCTCCATGGATTTGACTTGCTTTTTCAGCAAGTTTTTGTGCTCTACGACGATAGGTAAGTGCTGATTTATAATAAAATTCAGCAATATCGTAGCCATCAAGATATTCTTCCCAAAAATCATCATTATAAAAAAAAATGTTTTCTTTATAAAATAAGTTAGCATACTGCACATATTGATCAGCAAGTCGTCTATTAAGATAAGCATCTACAGCATATTGGTATTTTTTATACCGCTTCTCATCATCAATACGAATTAGAGCCTTAATCGGATGATCAAAAGGCATTACTAATGCCAGCTCCAAAAAATAAATATTTCGTGCGAGGGTATCTTGTTTCTCATTTTGATTTAAAGTCTCAGAATCAATCTTGATCAAATCTTCTTTTGTATCAAGACGTTTTGGGACAGGTTGGATCATAAAATCAGACACTCGTGCAAGAGCATTTGTACTTAGAAAAAATATGACAAATACAAGGAATTTTCTCATGCCCTATTTATCGGAATTTTTTGAAAAACATAAAGAATATCACCAACTAAGCTTCACTGCAGATAAAAACATCGTAGGACTAAGAGTCGACGCAGCTATTGTTCACCATAATCCAGACACATCTCGAAGTGCTTTAAAAACAGCCGAATGCGTGGTGTTTGTAAACGAAACAGAGGCAAAACTTTCTTATACAGTACGCCTTAATGATAAGATTGAAGCATTTTGGAAAAAAACAGTTGATATTTCTTTTAAAGCAGAAAAAATTGATTTTAAAATTATTTATCGTGATAATGATTTGATGGTTATTGATAAACCTTGGGGGCTGGTGGTACACCCAGCCAAAGGTCATGAATCAGGCACCCTTGCCAATGGTGTCCTTCATTTTCTTCAAGAAGAAGAACTAGAGGATAATTTTGGTGATGAAGGACGAGTCGGTATCGTGCATCGATTAGACAAAGACACACGTGGATTAATGCTTATTGCCTTAAATGAAAAAACCCACAGAACCTTAAGTGATGCTTTTAAAAATCGTGAGATTATTAAAGTATATAAAGCTCTTGTCAAAGGACATCCTCCTGAACATGGTGTTATCAAACTACCAATTGGGAGATCAACACACGATAGAAAAAAAATGGCTGTCCTAAAAAGGGGTGGTCGAGACGCACGTACTGATTTTAAAACATTAAAATATTTCAAAGAACACGCGCTTCTTGCTTGTAAACTTTTTACAGGGCGTACCCACCAAATCCGTGTACATTTACTCCATTTAGGATACCCTATTGTTAATGATGAGCTTTACTCTCGTCAGCGTGTTCACCTTCCAGGAATGGGCTTAGTGGCTTGTTACCTCTCTTTCAAGCACCCTACTACAGGGGAACAAATGGAGTTTACCTTACCTAATCCCACTGCGTTTGATCAATTACTTGAAGAACTAGAAAAGAAAAACAAATAAGAGGTCTTATGTTTTTTCGAAAAGCACTAACAACAGATTTTTTGGAACTAAGAGAAAAAGGTTGGTCAACCGAATTAAAAAATTGTTATCTTATAGAAGATGAATCTGGGATTCTAGGATCTTGTATTGTTGAAGAAAATTCTCTTCAAGCAATTTTTATAGTTGATGAAAAGATTAAAAAAGAGTTTCTAATGATGATAGAAGAATATTTTTTTATGGCTTATGATAAATTATATTCTTTGGATAAGTCTTTAGAAAAATTTGATTGGGTGTGGGACGGAACAAAATACTGTAAATCAAAACCTTCTCAAAATCCCTACACACTCAATATTGAATAATATAGTAAGGTGTCCTGATGATCAATCCTCGTAAATTTGCCCAGCTTGGCACAAAACAAAAAATCTATAAAATAGCATCAACAATCCGAAATATGGAAATAGCTCTCAAAAATAATGAGCCTCTAGATATTCAAAAAACTATTGCTTATACCGATACAATAAGAAATCAAGAAGGTCAAAAGATCCAAAAAGCATTGGAAATTATTGATCCAATCCTTATTTTAAATAATGAGCTTCCTCTTAAAGAACAAATAAAATTATTAAATTTTGCCTACCACAATCTGCTCGAAATTCTAGAACAAAAAGCAGATGAAGATAAAAAATTTTCTTTTATTCAATTTGATGAATTAACTAAAGAAGTTATCCGTTATCCATGGATTGGAATTTTAGATAATCTTCGCTCTCCGATGAATGTAGGAACAATTTTTCGGTCTGCTGATGGTTTTGGGACAGGGATGCTTTATCTTACAGGAATTACCCCCCATCCTCCTAACAACAAAGTATCACGTACCGCTCTTGGTGCTGAGGAGTTTGTGCCTTATAAATATTTTGAAACAACAGAAAAAGCTATCCAACAAGCGCGAGATCTTGGTTATCGTATTATCGCATTAGAAGTTGTAGAACCTTTTAAAACAATGGATGATATTGAAAATGTAGAAAATTGTGCATTTATTTTTGGAAATGAGGAATTTGGGATTACAGAATCTGTTCTTGCTTTATGTGATGATATAGTTCGTTTGCCATTAGTTGGGAAAAAAAATTCTCTCAATGTCGGCAATATTTTTAGTATTGTCGCCTATGAAATCAGTCAACGTTTTTAGATAAATAATAAGGATGCCTCTATGAAAAAATGGATCTTTTTGATTCCTATAATAACTTTTGCAAATACATCAAACGATGAATTACTTACCAAAATACCTACTGCTTCTAAAAAAGAAATTCAACAGATTATTTCTCGTGGTGCCAATATTAATTCCATGGACACCAATACTACCTATTCTGCATTAATGATTGCTTTAATGGAAGGAAATAGTGACGGTGCCAACGCCCTCATTGAACTTGGAGCAGACATTAATACTGTTTCTTCCGATAACAGTACCCCTCTTATTTTTGCTGCAAAATACGGTCATCTCAAAACAGTAGATCTTCTTTTAGCAAAAAATCCTAATATCGAGCACCAGAATGAAGACGGTTCAGCACTCCACCATGCTAGTGCTAATGGATTTTTGAATATTGTTAAAAAAATTGCTCATCCTCAAAATATCAATACTCCAACATCAAATAGCATTACACCTTTAATGTATGCTGCTTATAATGGGCATGCAGACATTGTATCGTATTTATTTAAAAATTTTACTATTGACCAGTCCATAACTAATAGCAATGGCGATACTGCATTGATGATAGCTTTGAAAAGAAGATATCCTAAAGTTGTTAAAGAATTATTGACACACAATCCTCGCAAGACAACAAATAACAGTGGTCAAACTCCTTTGATGATTGCTTCGGCTTTTGGAAGCGATCAAAACATCCAAGATTTAATATCCCTTGGATGTGATATTGAGGCTCTTGATCAAGATCAAAATACTCCTCTCATATGGTCCATAAAATCAAATCAATTAGAAAGTCTTAAAAAATTACTTATTGCTGGTTCTAAAATTAATATTCAAGATAAAGAAGGTAATACACCACTGATTATTGCAAGCAAATATGAACGTATTGCTGCTATTGCTCTTTTATTACAATATAATGCTGACATCTCTAAAACAAACACTGAAGGATTTAACGCTCTATATTTTGCAAAAAAAGAAAGAAACAATGCCATTATAAAGTTATTAGAAAAATAAAAAACCACCATTTAAGGGTGGCTTTTTATTTTTGTGTACTTATTATTTTTTAGTAGATAACAGATATTTTTCCGTATCAAAATACAGACTATTCATAGGATCTTGAATAATAAGTTCAAGTCGTCGTTGTACATCTGCTTTGTTACGACCTTCTACAATAAAAAGATTATGCTCATCTTTTAGCCAATATCCTTCATATTCTTTATCGCCATCACCATCGACACTTTGTACAACTGCGGCATTAAGGTCAGTTATTCCAGCAATGGTAGTAGACAAGATAATTAATTTTTTATAATCATCACGCTCAATACGTTCCATACGTCCATTTTTCATTTCACGCTCAACAACAGATGAAGAGCTATTAAAAATAACAAACTCTGTTTCATATTCTAATTTACCATCATCGTACTCTTTTTCTGTTTGATACCAGGTGGTATTGTATAGGCGCTCAATAACATTATACTCTGTTTTTGTAGATAAGTCAGTTACTCTCTTTGTTTTTGAGCTCAAAGGTGTTCCTGCTTTAACTAATCTATTAGTACTAGGAATGTTAATAGTTAATAACTTTTCTGCACGCCCTTTATCTGTTATAGAACAAGAAGTAATAAAAAACAATGTGATTAATAATATGTATCTCATAAATTATCTCCCAAATAAATATATATTATATTATATCTATAATATAATATAATGTCAATAAATAAACAATACAATAAAAGAACAAAACCTTTGTTAATAAATTAAAAAT
>JBOFDR010000317.1:0-3069 GCA_051647205.1 Brevinema sp.
CTAAGTAGACCGACCTTACTCACAGCTTACAATCAATATTTAAAAGTATCTGAGTTAAACATTAATTCTAAAGCTCATCTAAAAGAAAAATATAAGCTTAAAAGCTTTATACAGTCTCTTAATCTCGAATGGGATAGTGTGTATATTTACTCAAGAGGGTATTATTGACCTACAAGAGCGTTTAAAACAAGATCTTTCATTATCCTATACGTGTAAGATGATTATTCATTTGAAATCATTTCTAAACTTTGCTATTAAGCAAGATTACTTTTATTTACATGATTTTAAGAAGATTGAATTTATGAAAACACCAAAATCCAAGAAAAGACATGCTATTTTTTCAAAAGATGATATTAAAGATATGCTTTCTTATTGTCAACGTAAGGGTGACCTTGATTTTATGTACTATATGATTACTCTATATTTGACAGGGTCAAGACCAAATGAAATCGTCAAACTAACCTACAAAGATCTTGATTTTAAAAATCTAAGAGTTTCTATTTGGATGAGTAAGGTACAAAAATATAAAACAATTGCTTTGAATAAAATTTTTTTAGATGAGCTTATGGGATTGGTAAAGTATAATGAGCTTGATAATGGTTGCTTATTTTTAGGTAGTATCAAAAACAAAGAGTTTTACTCTAAAAAATTCAAAGCAATGCGGAATCTATCAATCTTGATAGTAGGTATACTTTGTATTTGTTTAGACATACTGCTGTACAAAAGCCCTTGAAAATTCTCAAAATATTTATCTTGTTCAAGAGTTTTTAGGGCATGAAGATATTAGAACGACATCTAAATACTATATGCTCGATAATCCAGAACGTACACGTAAAATACATGAACACCTAAAAGATGATATTTACCAGTAAGCATTGATAGAATTCCTTTGATACGATATAATAATATATCACATTCAAAGGAATTCTTTTATGCAAGACACATTAAAATTATTAGATGAAAGACCACTAAATGAGAATAATATCCAAGATGATCTTTATAGTCTTTTTCCTCATAAGAAAGTATTAGATAGCTTGAAAAATGTTATAGATAGCTACTCGGAAGAAATCAAAAACAAGGTTATTTTATTAAGTGGTCGTTGGGGAACAGGTAAAACATCTGTATTGAAGAAGCTTAAACGAAAGAAAGATGAAGCTCTTTTCATTGAATTTGATGCATGGTCAAGTAATTACGATATGATTTTGAAAGAGTTTTTGAGAAAGTTTTTTGATAAGACAGAGTGTTCTATATTGAAAGGTAAAGTGGATACGATAGAAAAAAAGAGTATATTTCCTATTTCTAAGATAACAATAGCTTTCTATTTATTAATTTTTTTAGGATTACCTTTATTTAAGGATGTTTACCCTAGATATATGGATCATAACATTCCTATTTTCATCACAGTAATAACCTTGTTATTACTTATCACACTATCAAAAAATGCTATTTTAAAGCATTTATTTCCTATGTTTAATGGCACAATACAAGAGCATAGTGAATACTCAGAGCAGAGTGATATAAGCCCTCAAAAAGTCCAAAATTTATTAGAAAAATATAAGGAAGAACATAAGAAAGATCAAATTATCATTACAATTGATAATCTAGATCGTTTGTCTATTGATCATCAAAAAACGTATTTAGATGCTTTGTATATTTTTATCAATGAGATTAATAAATTAGATCTTAATATTTGGTTTATTATTGCTCTTGATAAAGATGCTATTATCAGTAATGAAAATATATCTTTATCTATTTTTGATAAGATTAGTCCTTATGAGATTGCTTTGCCAATGCTTGATGATACCACAGTTGAATTATATTTTAGACAGATCTTAGAAGAAAATCTTTCACAAATTAATGAGTGGTCAGATCAAATAGACTACGCTTATTTAATTAAGATATATCATTATTTTATTAATCGTAATTTTCCACCGAGTGTCTTAGCTAAGTATCCATTAAAAGCTCATCATCAATTACAAACTCCACGAACAATAAAAAAAATATATAATCAGATGACACTTATCTATAATGAAAATTTAGACATTTCTAATACAAAAAAATTACTTACAACTTCTTTTTATTTAGCTTGCGCTAGGGTTTTTAACTGTATTGATCAGATTAAGTATTTATTTGATTATCGTGATATTTATGAAAAAAAGCAAGTAGATTCTTATAATATCAAGGATCGATTAAATAATAATCCTAGTGGATTAACAAAAGACGAAGAACGAGAAAAAGAGATTGAAGAAAAAGCTTCATCTAATTTTAACGATACCTTGTATAATATCTTTAGTGGATCATCAGTAGATATTGATCTCTTTAAAGAGATTTTATATAATAAAAAACTCCCTTCAAAGGATGATATCAAGAATTTTTATCAATTAGATAACTTTTTTACCATAATGTTAAGAAATATAGATATATATGGTATTGATGCTTTAAGAGATAATATTCAAAAAGCAGTTAAAGAACATTATGAGCAAAACAAGAATGTTGAAATAATCATAAAAACTTATGATATTTGTAAAGTTAAAAATGATTATTCTATTTTTTCTGATGAGTGGTCTACAAAAATACTCTCTATGATTGATTTTGAAAGTATTACTACAACTCTATGGATTTCTGCTTTTACTATGTTATACATTAAAAGCTCTGAACGAAAAACACATGAAGATGAATTTAAGGAGTCGCTCTCCAAGATAAAAAACAATGAAAAGATCTATGATTTACTCGCTCATTTTAATGATGCTGTTGATGTTTTCCAAGAAAATGAGAATCTTATTTCTGTTCTTGATAGCTACGCTACTCATATGATTTTGGAAAGAGTTGATTATTATATACTTTTGCATTCTCCATTTTTAGATAAACTATCTCTTGACCTTAGGTATGTAATATATAGCAAACTATCAGATAATCATATCTCAGATATTATACAAAAAATAGCATATGTTGATAGGGTAGAGTATATTAGTATGTGGTTAAAAGAATTTAGCGTAAATAGTAATTTTTCAGAAAATGTATTAGTACCACTATTGCAAAAAGCGATTAATAAGTACAATGATCAAAGTT
>JBOFDR010000318.1:0-3264 GCA_051647205.1 Brevinema sp.
GTGTATACTTTTCTATTATTACACAATTTTAGTTGTAATTGAGGATGTATATGATAAATCAAAACAAGCTCTCTTTAGGAAATTATCTTCGTCAACAGCGAGAAGCAAAAGGCTTATCGATTGATGAAGCTGCTATAGAGACTAATATTGCCCGTAAATATATTGAAGCCTTAGAAAATGATGAATACGGTTTTTTTCCAGCAGAAATGTACGTTGTTGGTTTTTTAACAGCCTATGTTGAAGTTTTAGAAATGGATAAAGAACTTGTTCTGTCTATGTATCAACGATCTTTAGCAAAAGAACAGGAAGCTCCTTTAGAAGAGGTCTTTTCTCTTTATAATAATGACGTGAAAGTTAAAAGACAAACCATTATTTTAATGATAACGCTTCCTATCATTATCATCTTAGCTTTATTTAGCATGTTTTTATCCTCTGGAAACTCATCTAGCGATCAAAGTATTACAATAAATTCTTCTGAAAACATCTCAACAATTGTAGAAGGACCAGAAGAACTCTCTATTGATTTGAATTCTTTAAGCCAAAATAATGAGTTTACAGTTAAAGTTAATGATATAATTGCTCTAACAAAAGATAATACTCTTCAAAATTCTATTAAATTTTTAGGCACTACTTCTATGAGCAAGCAAATTAAATTTCAACTAGGTCAAAATACCTATACTCAAAAACGAGGTGATATTTTGAATGCGGATCTCTATGGTGATGGAAATAATAATTTGACTTTAGAAATTATTGATATTAGTCATGAGCAGGTTAGATTTGTTTTATCAATCAAAGAAACTGTTCTCCAAAAAAATACTGCAGGAGAGTTTAATATTGGATCTTATGCTAAATCTATCCGTACGGAAACTGCTTTAGGAGCAGTTGATGTTTTTCCAACTATAACCATGAAACTTACTTCTACAGGTAACTTATGGGTAGAATACCAAATTGATAATCAAAAATCTGTTTCTCAGCTTGTGAAAACAGGTCAAAATCTTTCTATCAAATTCAAAGATTCTCTTCGTTTATTATTAGGTAATTCTGGCACGGCAAATATTTCTTTCCAAGAACTTCCTACAGCAACAATCAGAGGTGGTACAGCTGGTGAGAGTTCTTATTCTATTTTTTATAGAAAGAAAACTCAAACAGGGATTCAATTATATAGAGCTTTGCTTAAATAAAGATCTTGACTAAGTTTATAAAATGTATTAAACTAATACTCATATTTAGAAATAAGTATGAGTATTTTTTTATAGCATAATAAAATATAAGGAAACGTTAATTATGAAGATATTCTTTGATGCTTTAGGATGCCCCAAGGCCTTAGTTGATGCAGAAAAAATGTGTGCTTATTTGTTTGAAGGAGATGGACACTATCCTGTTTATGATCCTACAGAAGCAGACGCTATTATTGTAAATACGTGTGGATTTATTGAATCAGCAAAACAAGAATCCATCGATGCTATTCTCTCTCATGCTGCCTTAAAAAAAGATAATCCTAATTTAATCTTAGCTGTAAGTGGTTGTATGGTTGCTCGATATCATGAAGAATTAAAGGCTGAAATCCCAGAAATTGATGCTTTTATCGGAGTAAAAGATCCTGCTAAAATTAAAGAAATTTTTAATAAAAAAGAAACAAAACCTATGCTTGATGAAGGTGATTTCAAAGACACTGCTCAAAGCAATCGCTCTTTGATGTTTTCAGGCTTTAAACATGCGTGGATTAAAATTGGTGAAGGTTGTAATCGAAGTTGTACTTTTTGTGCCATTCCTTTAATGCGAGGTAAGCAACGTAGCAGAATAGAAGAGGATATTGTTGATGAAGCAAAACGTCTTCTTGATGAAGGAATTCGTGAGCTTATTGTCATTACACAAGATCCTATTAATTATGGTATTGATTCTATTAATACACGTCGTCTCATTCCTTTACTTCAAAAATTAGAACCTCTCGGCTTTGATTGGATTCGAGTACAATATCTTTTTCCTGATCCCATGATGATTGAACTTGCTTCTCTGTATTATGAATCTAAGGTGTTTTGTAATTATGTAGATATGCCTTTACAGCATATTTCAGGTAATATTCTAAAAGATATGCGTCGTCTAGGTGATTATGATACTTATGCAAGATTATTTGAAGATATGAGAAACGCTAATTCTGATCTTGCCATCAGAACATCATTTATTGCAGGATTTCCAGGAGAGACACAGGAAGATGCAGATCAAATTTCTCGCTTCCTTAAAGAAGTTCAAGCTGATCGTGTAGGCTTTTTTACTTATTCTAAAGAAGAAGGCACTGGCTCTTATCAGTTTGATAATCAAATACCTCAAAAAACTGCTAAAGATCGTGTAACACAATGGGCAGAAATTCAAGAAGCAATCTCACGCGAGCGCTTATCTCGATTTGTAGGTAAAAAATTAATCTGTATTGGAGAGGGAGTTTCTGAAGAAGATGGGCAACGTCTTATGATTATGCGTTCTCAGTATGATGCTCCTGAGATTGATGGTATCGTTAATGTAAAGGTGCCTAATGATTATTCAATCGATCTAATCGAAATGGCTGAAGTTCAAATTATAGGCTCAGACAACCATGATCTTCATGGGATTTTTATTCAAGAGGTATAACATGCCAATATTTGTTTGGAATCTTCCCAATTTTTTAACAATATTAAGATTGTTTTGTGTACCACTCGCAAGCTTTCCATTGTTACCAATATTTGGAGAGCATACTTATGGGAAATTATTATTAATTGTTGTTGCTTTTATTTTTGCAGCGATTACTGATTATCTAGATGGATACTTTGCTCGTAAGCTTAATCAAATAAGTGATTGGGGTGCTTATATGGATCCTTTAATTGATAAATTTTTAATTTGGGCATTGTTTCTAGTATTTTTATTTATACCTTTTTTAGAAATTCCTATTTGGACATTTGTTGTGATTTTATCGAGAGATCTCGCTGTTACACAAATGCGTAACTTTGCTATATCTCATGATATTACTTTTAAAACATCTTTTTTTGCAAAAACAAAAACTGCTACACAGATGATTGTTGGGGGACTTATCTTAATGTTTTTAGTACTCTCTTTTTATCTTCACCAAAAAACAGGAAGTTTTTCAGCTAATTATTTAGAAGTATGGACGCATCCTACACTCTATCATTTTCCTAAATATCTTGTTATTTTTACAGCACTCTTAACAGGAGCAACAGGGCTTGATTATGCTATTACTCTATGGAACAATATTAATAAAAAAAAATAGTCTGAAAA